>NZ_RZQE01000017.1:0-32952 GCF_004022955.1 Mesorhizobium sp. M7A.F.Ca.US.002.01.1.1
GATCAGCACGGCACGAATCGGTGACATTTTACCTTTCATTGGTGGACTCCGTCGGAGAAAGGGGGGTTGGGACGGCGCTGTCGAGCTCGCGTGACCAGTCAATGGCATTGATGAAGACGCCGAGCGGATTCTTGCGCAGCTGATCCGTATTGCTTGGCGAGCGAATCACGATCGTGAGGATCGCAGTCCAGCGCATCGTGCTGGCAAGGCTTCCGCGCTCAAACACCTGCTCGGTCCATTTGACCTGGAATGAACTTTCGGAGGCTCTGACCACGCTGGTGACCTGTACCGAAACACTGCGCGTTCCGATCTGACCGAAGGGGTCGTTCGCCTTGGCGTATTCGTTGAGGAAGAGCGCTGCGCGATCGCTAGCAAAGTCGTACGCTGCCAACCAGTTCTGCCGTACCAAAACCGGATCGGTGGAAACGGAACGGACATTCTGGATGAAGCGGCCGAGATGCCAGGCGATCTGAGCATCCGAGGGCTCATAATTCCGGATCGCCGGCGCGACGGCGCGCGTCTCGCCGAAGCCATCGACCTCGACGACATAAGGCACGACACGGCTTTGCATCGACTGCCATACGAGTCCGCCGGAAAGCCCGGTCGCCAAGGCCAGGCAGCCAAGGGCCATGATCCGCCAGTTCCTGGCCTGCAGTCGAGATGAGCCGATGCGCTCGTCCCACAGCTGGGCGGCTTTTTGATACGGCGTGACCGGTTCGGGTGTTTTGCCGTAACGGTGCACGGGTCGCTTGAAGAGCATCTAGTCATCCTTGTCGTTGAGAGAGGGGGTGGCGCTGCCTCCCGGCCGGTCTCCGTCTCGGACAGCTTGCATGGCAGCGTGGCGATTTGCACGGGCGGTCTGTTCAGAACGTAGGCGCCTTGCCCACGTCGGCGCCGAAACAGTGGCCGAACCGGCAGAGCGTTCGGTCATTGGCGCTGTCGGCGTGCCGCCGGTCGCGGTCCACGCGGCATCGCGCCCGGCATCGGCGTTGCGCCCAACACTTGCAGTGGCGGATCGCGCTATGCGTATAGCGGCGCCGCCAGCTGCACTGGTTACACCATGCATTCCAGCAGCCACACCGGAGAGGCCAGCGTCGGGCGAGGTTGCGCGCCCGATCTGCCATGACGTGGAAGCAGCCGATCCCATTGTTGTGCCGGCTCGGATGGCGGCGACACCGCCGCTGGTTGCCATACGCGCGCCAGCAAATGCTGTGCCTCCAGCAACGAGTGATACACCCGCTGCCGCCGCGGTCGTGCCGAGGGCGGCGCCCGCCCCAAGCTGCGGTGCGCCTGAGACAAGACCCGACGCGATCCCCGGCCCAAAAATGCCAAGGCCAAGCAATGCCAGTGCGCCCAGTACCTGGGACATGGCACCGGCAAGATCCGGCTCCTTGCCTTGCAATGCGGAAGCGAACTCCCCGAAGAGCGTGGAGCCGATACCGACAATGACGGCGAGCACCATCACCTTGATGCCTGACGAGATAACATGGCCGAGCACGCGTTCGGCCAGGAACGCTGAACGGTTCCAAAGTGCGAATGGAACCAAAACAAAACCTGCCAGCGTGGTGAGCTTGAACTCAAGGATGGTGATGAAAAGCTGGATGGAAAGGATGAAGAAGGCGATGATGACCAGGAACCAGGCCATCAGCAGCACGAAGATGGTCAGTGCGTTGCCGAAGATTTCCGGGAAGCCCAGGAGCTGACTGGCTTGGTCAAGCATTGGCCAAGCACCTTCGAAACCGGTCGCGGCAATGCGGCCCGGGCGCAAGAGATTGTCTGCCGACAGATTGCCGGCCGACGCCTTAATCCCGAGACCGGCAAAAGAACGATAAACGATATCGGCGAGGTTCTTGAAATTGTTCAGAATGAAGGCGAAGACGCCAACATAGAGCACCTTGCGGACAAGCCGGCCGAGAACGCTGGTTTCGTCGCCGAGCGCCCACGCCAGGCCGGCAAGTGTGATGTCAATGCCGATCAGAATGGTAGTGAGGAAGGCGAGGTCGCCCGATAGCAGACCGAACCCGCTGTCGATGTAGCGGATGAAGGTCTCCATGAAGCGATCGATGACGCCAAGGTCGTTCATGCCGCTGCCTTTCTCGTCGTGATGAACTCGTGATTAATTGCCGGGATAAGCCGAGCCGGTACCCAAGAATCGCTTCGTCATCTCGCGGGCGGCTTCGTCTGACTGGGCCTTGCGGGCGGCATCCTCGGCCTCAGCTCGAAACTGCGTTGCGAGCAGCGTCTGGATCTGCATCTGCTGTTTTGTCGAAAGCGCCATCAGCTGGTTGGTGGCCTGGCTTGCCTGAAGCGCACCGGCCGCCCCTTGGCTGCGGTTGACGAGATCGGCGAGCAGATCGCCGTCGGCGCGGACGTTCTCGACGATTTGCGACTGGACACCCATGGTCTGGCGGAACGCCTGCATGGCGGTTTGCCAACGCTCCCGCGCAGCACTCGCCACATCGCTGACTTTGATCGTGGCGTCGTAGCTTTCCGGATATTGGCTGCGCCACTGGTCTTGAAGCTTGCCCAGATCAAAGCTGAGGCCACTCGCCTGGTCCATCAAGCCGTCGATGCGATGGAGCGAACCGGTGAGTTGGCCAACGGAAGAGAAATCCAGACGCTGAAGATTGCGCGCCATGTTCTGCAGCATGGTCGCCTGATTCTGCAGCGACTGGATCTGGTTGTTGATCTGCTCCAATGCGCGCGCGGCCGTCAGCACGTTCTGCGCATAATTGGACGGATCGAACACGATAAGGGCGTAGGCGGGCTGCACATAGTCGGCCATAGGCTTGGCGATCAGGGAAACGGTGATCAGGCCGGAGAGAAGGCGTCGCCGCATCATGAGAATTGCTCCTTGTCTGGTTGAGGGAATTGCTTGAGAAGTTCGCCGGCCCAATCGAGGCCGCGCGCGATCAGGAACTGCGAGGCAAAGCTGCCTTGCCCGTCTTCGGACATGATCCTGTCGATCAGAGTCTGCGTGGCCGGATCGGAAGCACCGCAAAGCGCAAGAGCGATGGGGCCAAGCTCGAGCTCGAACAGACGGTTGCCGCGGCGCGATTGCAGATAATACTGACGCTTCGGCGTGGCGCGGGCGATCAATTCGATCTGCCGCTCGCTTAAACCGAAGCGCTCGTAGGCTGTGCGCGCCTGGGGTTCCACGGCACGATCATTGGGAAGGAAAATGCGCTGCGGGCAGCTTTCGATGATTGCCGGCGCTATGCCAGAGCCCGCGATATCAGCCAGCGACTGCGTAGCGAAGACAACCGACACGTTCTTCTTTCGCAGCACCTTCAGCCATTCGCGGATGCGGGCGGCGAACAGCGGATTGTCGAGATAGACCCACGCCTCGTCGAGCATGATCAGCGTGGGCCGTCCGTCGAACCGTTCCTCAAGTCGCTGGAACAGATAGGTAAGCACCGGCAGCAAAGCGCTTTGGCTGTGCATTAACTCCTCGGTCTCGAAACACTGCACATCCGACAAGGCCAGCCCATCATGATCGGCATCGAGCAGGCGGCCGAAGGGACCGTCGAGCGTGTAGGGCATCAATGCGGTCTTCAGCGCATTGGATTGAAGCAGGACCGAAAGACCGGTCAGTGTGCGTTCCTGCGCCGGCGCGGTGGCAAGGCTGGCCAGCGCTGACCAAATAGCCTCCTTCACCTCCGGCGTGACGGTGACGTTCTCGTGGGCAACAAGGCTGGCGATCCATTCGGCCGCCCAGCTTCGGCTAGCCTGGTCGTTGATGCTGCGCAGTGGCTGAAAGGCAAGGGAACCGTCCGCTCCTAGCGCGTGGTGTTCTCCACCCATGGCAAGTGTTGCAGCACGGGCCGAATTGCCTTTGTCGAAGACATAAACCTGGGCGCCGGCGTAGCGCCTGAACTGCAGAGCAATCAGAGCAAGCAGAACCGACTTGCCGGCGCCGGTCGGACCAACAACCAGCATGTGGCCGACATCTTCGACGTGGGTGGAAAGCCGAAACGGTGTCGACCCACTGGTCTCGGCAACGAAAAGCGGTGGCGCTTCGGTTTGGGTGACTTTCGCGAGATGCTCGTTTGTCGCAGGACCGGCCCAAACCGACGACAGCGGCATGAGATGGGCAAGGTTCAATGTATGAACGAGCGGTTGGCGAACGTTAGCGTAGACATGGCCAGGCAATGAGCCGAGCCAAGCCTCGACCGCATTGACGCCTTCTCGGATCGTGGTGAAGCCGAGCCCATTGATGATGCGCTCGACCGCGCGAAGCTTCTCTGCAGCGGCTTGGCGATCCTCGCCCCACACCGTCACGGTGGTGGTGAGATAGCCGAAACTCACATGATCACCGCCCAATGCCTGAAGGGCTTCGTCGGCATCGAGCGCCTTGTTGTCGGCATCGCTATCGACAAGCGGGACCGGCTCGTTGGTAATGACCTCGCGTAGGATTGCCACGATCGATTTGCGCTTGGCAAACCACTGCCGGCGCAATCGCGTCAGCGTCTTCGTGGCTTCCGTTTTCTCGAGCGGAATGAAGCGCGTCATCCAGCGATAGGCGAAATCCTGATGATTGAGGGTATCGAGGATTCCGGGCCGGGTGAGGTTCGGAAAGCCGAGGATGGTCAGTGTGCGAAGATGCTGCTCACCCAGCATCGGCTCCAGGCCACCGGTAAGCGGCGCATCGACCAGGATTGCATCCAGATATATCGGCGTTTCCGGGGCCATGATAGGATGGCGACGAGGCGAAATCGTGCCGTGGAGGTAGGTCAACGTCTGAGCATCATCGAGGACGCGTACTTCGGACATGAAACCCGAGAAGAGATCGAGCACGCGGTTGGTCTCGTCACGGAACCTCGCCAGATCCTGGCGCCAGTCTCTTTCTCCTCGGGAATAATGAGAGTCGACGAGCGTGCTTTCTGCGCGCGCCTGGGCGTCCGGCGGTGGCATAAACACCAAGGTCAGATGATAGCGGCTCTCGTAGTGCGCTACCTTCCCCTCGAAAGCAGCGCGGCGTTCTTCGTCGACCAGCCACGACGCGGCGTCAGGAAAATGCGAGTTCGGATAGCCCAGCGCTTCTGTGCGCTCGGCCTCAAAGAACAATGCCCAGCCAGAGCCAAGGCGTCTGAGAGCATTGTTCGCCCGGGCGCAAATGCCGACGAGTTCAGCCTCCGTCGCACTTTCGAGATCCGGGCCGCGGAACCGCAACGTCCGCTGAAAGCTGCCGTCCTTGTTGAGCACGATGCCGGGCGCCACCAAGGCAGCCCAGGGTAGATGGTCGGCAAGCCGGTCGGCTTTGCTTCGATATTCCGAAAGGTTCAGCATGCAAGCCACCCCTTCAGACGTAGGTGGCGCACAAGCACGCTGGCGAAGTCCGGATCGCGTCTTGCGGCAAACACCGCTAACGAGTGGCCTGCGATCCAAAGCACCAGACCAGCAATCCATTGCTGCAAGCCGAAGCCAATGGCCGCGGCCACTGTACCGTTGAGGATCGCCACCGCGCGCGGAGCCCCGCCGAGCAGGATCGGCTCGGTCAGCGCCCGGTGGACCGGTACTGCGAAGCCCTCGATATGCTGCTCCCCGGCGGCCATCAGACGAGCGCCCCACCACCGAAGGAGAAGAAGGAGAGGAAGAAGCTCGATGCCGCGAAGGCGATCGACAGACCGAAGACGATCTGAATCAGGCGCCGAAAACCACCGGCGGTGTCGCCGAAGGCAAGCGTCAGGCCGGTGGTGATAATGATGATCACCGCAACGATCTTGGCGACCGGTCCCTGCACGGACTCCAGGATCTGCTGCAGCGGCTGCTCCCACGGCATGCCGGAGCCGGCGGCATAAACCGGGGCCGTGATAAGAAACGCGAGCGCTGTGGACGAAAGAAAGCGAAGCTTCTTGCGCATGAGGAAGGCCTTTCAAAGCTGCTGGAGTTGCGAAAGCGTGAGCGGGGCAACGGCGTAATCGCCGCTGCCGTCGAGACCGGTGACCTCGGCGATTGCGTCGATGTGGCGCGACGAGCCGCGTCCCGCTATGAAGACGATCAGATCTATCGCCTCAGCGATGAGCCGGCGGGGAACGGTGACCACCGCTTCCTGGGCGAGTTGCTCAATGCGATAGAGAGCCGAGCGCGCGGAATTGGCGTGTACGGTAGCGATGCCGCCTGGGTGCCCGGTGTTCCATGCCTTCAGCATGTCGAGCGCTTCCGCGCCCCTCACCTCGCCCACGATGATGCGGTCCGGCCTGAGCCTCAGCGTCGAGCGCACGAGATCGGCAAGGGTGACCGAGCCCCGCCTTGTTCTCAGGGCAACGCAGTCCCTGGCCGCGCACTGCAGTTCGCGTGTGTCCTCGATCAGGATCACCCGATCGTCGCATTCGGCGACTTCAGCCAGCAGAGCGTTGGCGAGTGTTGTCTTCCCCGAGGAAGTGCCGCCGGCGATCAGCATGTTGCGCCGCTCGCGGACGGCCTTTTTCAGCGCATCGGCCTGCAGCGGCAGCATGATGCGTTCGGCAACATAGTCGGCCAGGGTGTAGACTTTCGCGGCGGGCTTGCGGATGGCAAAACATGGCGCCAACACCACAGGTGGCAGCAGGCCTTCGAAGCGTTCGCCAGACGGCAATTCGGCACTGACGATCGGGTTGTCGGCGTGCGCCTCGGCGCGCACGTGCGAAGCAACCAGGCGGATGATACGTTCTGCCTCGGACGGGTGCATGTGAACGTCGGTATCGACCCGACCTTCGCCTAACCGGTCGAGTCGCAGCGCGCCGTCGGGATTGACCATCACCTCGATGACGGACGGATCGGCCAGGGCTTCGGTGATTGCCGGACCCATGGCGGTGCGCAGCATGACACGCCGCCGGTGGTCGGCCTCGGGATGAGAGCTCATCCTTCCCCTCCCCCACCATTGTCTTTGCTAAGCGACTTTTTGCCGGAAGCGATCTGGCGGCCGACCTTCTCAACGAATTTCTCGAAACGCTCTTGGGCAATAGCCTGCGTTGCCCGATCCGGGACCGGCGTGTGGGCGTGAAGGGTGATCGAAAAGCGGATGAAGAGCGCCAGGCTCTCCAGGATCACCTCGGAATCGCGCCTGACGTGGGCAAGATCGCGGGAGAGCCGGTCAAGCCTTACGCCGTAGCGCCGATCGAACTCGCTCTCGCCACGCCGCTCGATGAACGCCTCGATCGCCTTCCCCACGATCGCTGATTTGGTCGTTGACGGATCGCGACTGAGGTTGTCCAGTTTCTCGCTGAGCTCCGGCTCAAGCAGAAACTGATGGCGAATGCGGTGCGGCTTCATGCGGATCGTTCCGACGGCCCGGCGTTGCGCCGGCGACGGGAGAAGCATCGGCCAGACGCTCAAAATTGCTTATGGCCGTTATCTACGCTGAGGTGCGCTCTGCAACTCAGCGGACTTCAGAAGCCGGGAATGACATCGTCGCCCCTGCCCTCGTTGATACCGTAGACGCGGGCCGCAGTGGAAATCCGATCCATGACACGCTTGTCCGCGAGCGCTTCGCTGTCATCGTCTGCGGGCTTGTACAGATCGGCCTGATCGGGCTCTTGAGAGACAACAACGTCTTCTTCGGGCAGGCTTGGATGGCGTTGCTGCTGAACGCCTCCCTCGTCTTCAACTGGCGCGTCGGCGCTTTCCTCGTCCGCAGCAAGTCGGCTATCGACGCTGCACACTTGTCCAGTCCAGCCGTCCGGGCGTGATGCAGGGCAGTCCGCATAGGGTCCGTCGTGCAGCACCGGCGCAGGCAGCACCCGATCTGTGAAATTCTGATCCTGATAATAGCGCAGCTTCTTGGCGCGGATCGGCGGCAACCCAGAAACCAGGACCAATTCGTCTGACGGCGGCAATTGCATCACCTCGCCTGGCGTCAGGAGCGGGCGCGCGGTTTCCTGGCGGCTCACCATGACATGTGAAAGCCAGGGCGCAAGCCGATGGCCCGCATAGTTGCGCATCGACCTAAGTTCGGTTGCGGTGCCGAGGGCATCCGAGATGCGCTTGGCCGTGCGTTCGTCATTGGAGGAAAAGGCAATTCGCACGTGGCAATTGTCGAGAATAGCATTGTTCTCGCCATAGGCCTTTGAAACCTGGTTCAAAGATTGTGCGATCAGATAGGAGCGAATGCCATAACCTGCCATGAAGGCGAGCGCCGTTTCGAAGAAGTCGAGGCGACCGAGCGCCGGAAACTCGTCCAGCATCATGAGCAGCTGATGCTTACGGCTCTTCTTCGGGTCCCCCTCCAGACGCTCCGTCAACCGCCTGCCGATCTGGTTCAAGATCAGTCGCACAAAAGGCTTGGTGCGCGAGATATCCGAAGGCGGCACGACCAGATAGAGCGACAGCGGTCGCTCTCCATCCACTAGGTCAGCGATGCGCCAGTCGCAGGACGAAGTGGCCGCCGCGACCGTTGGATCACGATAAAGCCCGAGAAAGGACATGGCGGTCGAGAGGACGCCTGAGCGCTCGTTTTCCGACTTGTTCAGGAGTTCGCGAGCCGCCGAGGCCACTACGGGATGGACCTGAGGGTTATGCCCCGTCCCGAGATGGTTTGTCGTCATCATCCGCCGTAGCGTTGCGGCAAACGAGCGTTGCGGGTCCGACAGGAAGGTGGCGACGCGGGCCAGCGTCTTGTCCTCTTCAGCGTAGAGCACGTGCAAAATGGCGCCAACTAGGAGTGAATGGCTGGTCTTCTCCCAGTGGTTCCGTCGCTCCAGCGCGCCCTCGGGATCGACGAGGATGTCGGCGATGTTTTGAACGTCCCGGATCTCATCTGGGCCTTTGCGCACCTCCAGCAGCGGGTTGTAGCGTGCCGATCTCGGGTCGGTCGGATTGAACAGAAGGCAGTACGAGAATTTCGACCGCCAGCCGGAGGTCAACTGCCAATTTTCGCCTTTTATATCATGAATGATGGCAGACCCGGTCCAGGAAAGTAGCGTTGGAACAACCAGCCCCACGCCCTTGCCCGAACGCGTCGGCGCAAATGCCATGACGTGCTCCGGGCCGTCATGGCGCAGATAGCGATCGTTCAGCCTACCGAGGAAAACGCCCGCCGGCCGTAACAACCCTGCCGTCTCGACCTCATGAGTCGTGGCCCACCGTGAAGACCCATAGGTCGTAACCGACCCGCGCTGTCGCGCGCGCAAAAGCGAGCCAGCGATTGCGGCGGCACAACCCAGGAATCCGCTGGCGCCTGCAAGCGTACCGGCTTTGTCGAAGACCTCCGGCGCATAAGCATCGAAGTGGAACCACCATTCAAACAGCTTCCACGGCTTGTAGATTGGCCAGCCGGCGAAGAGAAACCATGGTGCGCCGAGAGGCGTCTGGTAGGTCAGCATTTGAGCGCACCATTGGGTTGCCGTCCATACGCCGATAATGACAATTGCGCACACAACGGCGATCTGCCCGATCAGTAGCTTCGTAGGTGTCATCGGCTTGGCCCGCTGAACAACGCGACCTAGCATCGCGCGGCGCAGCCGGGACAGGAATGTTCCTCACATACGATTTGGGAGCAATGAACGACTTCCTACGTATGCAGGTCGGTCAGCACGCGTGTTGCGCCTTCACGCGACACCATCCGCCACTCCATCCTTTCCATTCACCCTGAGGCCCGGCGCCGCCGACAGTTGCGTGACCGCTCCTCCGCAAAGTTATCTTCTGCGTTCAGGGAGCCACGGCGCCTGGGCTGGCTGATGAACACCGTCCGCTCGCGCATGTGGGGTCGAATTGATTTGTGCCCAAGTGGAGGCAGGCTCGTCTTCCAACAGTTGCCGCAGTTCCCCTGGCTCGAACGCCATCATCGGTGGGGAAGCGGGTTCATCCTCCAACAGTTGCCGCAGTTCCCCTGGCTCGAACGCCATCATCGGTGGGGAAGCGGGTTCATCCTCCAACAGCTGCCGCAGTTCCCCTGGCTCGAACGCCATCATTGGTGGGGAGGCAGGCTCGTCCTCCAACAGTTGCCGCAGTTCCCCTGGCTCGAACGCCATCATTGGTGGGGAGGCAGGTTCGTCCTCCAACAGTTGCCGCAGTTCCCCTGGCTCGAACGCCATCATTGGTGGGGAGGCAGGCTCGTCTTCCAACAGTTGCCGCAGTTCCCCTGGCTCGAATGCCATCATCGGTGGGGAGGCGGGTTCATCCTCCAGCAGCTGCCGCGGCTCTTCCTCGTGCGGCAAGCGCCTCCTTAGCCGGTCTTGCAGCGCCTGCCGATCGGCAACGAGGTTGTCGAGGGGCAGCGGCTCGTGGTCTGGCCGCTGCCCTTTCACCAATCGTTCAACCAGCGCCCACGTGCCCTCCAGGACAAATACGCCGCAATCATAATGGTTCGTCTGTCTGGCCATGGGGGCTGGCGCCAAGGTGGCATTCAGCAGTCCTGCGAGCTGTTTTGCAGGCACGTCGTTATATCCCTCTCGCTGGAGGGAGTCGTAGTGATAGGCGAACCGCCTTTCCGGGTCGCGGCGATCAACGAGCAGCAGCGACCAATGGGTGCCGGGGCTAGTAGCCGTGCCATTATTCACTGGCAAGAACAGGAAGTCGGCTGTGGCGTTGTTTTGATTATAGATGGACTGCAATATGCCTCGAGCGTCTTGCGGCGACGTGTGTCGCAGTAGATGGGATACGGAAGGATCCACCAGCCGAGTCCGGGCAGCGAGCGCCGGATTGATCCCCTGCAGTTGCCCCTCCAGCAAATTGTAATCTCTCTGGATATGGGCGTCGCTCAGCCATTCGGCGGCGCCGAGCACCCGCCCCGTTGCAACGTTGGACGGGGCTGTCGGATCGAGCGCCCCGATCTGAGCCCCAGAGGAACTGGTAGTCAGTGTGGTCACATCAACCAGTGGAAGGCCGCGGTAGGTGCCTGGCAGCCTAGCGGTTGCTGGCGAGGCGGGTTGGGGAGCTCTTGCCGGTGCCGCTGGCCCAGCTTCAGCAGCGGCCCCAACGCGCCTGGTGACTGCGTCTGCCGGATGAGCAGAAAGGACAGTTTCGCGCCCGAGCACAATGCGCGGCAGGATATCCCGGAGGTGAGCCAATGCAGAACTGATACTTAGCCTATTACCATAGGAGACAGCCTTGAAGCTCTCAACATCTTTATCCAGCGATTTGTCGTGAATCCGAGCCGCAATCCCAAGCTTGTTATTTTGACGCAGGTACTGACTAAAATGTCTAAGAAAATTTGTATAGCCGCCCACGGTATCTGGATTCCGTCCGGTCGCAGGCGCTGCCAGGTACTCCTTGGTCGAAGCGGCTCTGTAATTTCTAATGAGCTCGGCATCGTCAGGATAGGGGATCACGACAGGGCGAGCCATAATCGGGGCTCCGCCTGTCGACTTCTTGAGGTAACGCAGTGCGCCAGCCACGGTGGAGGAACCACCCGTACTCTCGTACTCCTTGAGATCCTGATCCAGCGACGAATGGTAAAGCCGAGCAGCAAACCCTGGCTTGTTGTTTTGAAGGAGCCACCGACTAAAGCCGAAAAGAGAATTTACATTGTAAGTGACCGTGTTCGCTTTGGCCTTACCCGCGTGGAATGCTGCCCTCAGCCCTTCGATAGCGGTCGCATCGTTGGAATAGACAGGACGCTTGTCGGCACCGTCGGGGACTACAATTGGACGATCCGGCTGCACTGTCGAGGGCATCGACCCACCACCTCCGGGATGCGGTGCTGGGGTGGATTCGTGCTCATCCCTCTGCCTGACGAGCTGCGCCTCACATTCCGGTGTAGCCACCTCATGAGGATCCTGCATCGGTTCGATCCCCTCCATCTCCTGCTGCAACCAAGCCAAAGCTTGGCGAGCGGCCTGCGCGGCTTCATCAACCGCGGAGGATGTCTCCACACCTCTGGCGGACGCCGGCAGAGCCTGCTCCGCCCGCCGTCGAAAGAGCTCTGGCGAGGCGGATTTCTCCGCCCACAATCTGGGCTGCGTAGCGAGTCCCCGTCCAGATTTATGTGGCACCGCCTCGCTTGGCAGCGGGCTGCTCCTGTCCCGTGCAGCTACCAGCTCCTCCGGGGCGCCCTGGTCGCCGTGGCGCCAGTTCAAGTGAGGGACGGCCTCTCCAAAGTCGGGCGCTTGGTGTTGGTGCGCGGTTGGGGCGAGAGACAATGGTAGATCGGTGCCCTCCTTATAACCTACCGGCAGGAGCTCCTCTGGCCAATCGAATCCCTGCTGTGGTGCGGTATGCTGAGCAGCGTCGCCACGGGGACGAGCCTCCATGCTGACCGCGTTTTCCAGATGATTCCCGAGTATAACGCGCGGCGGGTTCTTGCGGAGATAAACCAGCGCAGATTCGATCGGAGCTCCACCATTAGAGGAGGCGGCCTTGTAGCTCTCAACATCTTTATCCAGCGATTTATCGTAAATGCGACCCGCAATTCCGAGCTTGTCATTTTGACGTAGGTAATGACTGAAATGGTTAAGAGCAGTTGCGTAGCCGCTCGCGGATCTGAAATGTCTGGTGAGCGCGGCGTCGTCAGGATGGGGGTTCAGGACAGCGCGACCCACAATCGGGCCGGCTCCGCCCATCGACTTCATCAATTGACGCAGTGCGCCAGCCACGGTGGAGGAACCACCCCTACTCTCGTACTCCTCGAGATCCTGGCTCAGCGACGGATGGTAAAGCCGAGCAGCAAGCCCTGGCTTGTTGTTTTGAAAGAGCCAACGACTAAAGCCGAAAAGAGAATTTGTGCTGCGAGTGACCGTGTCCGGCCTGGCTTTACCCGCAAGGAGTGCTGACTTCAGCCCTTCGATGGCGGTGGCATCGTTGGAATAAACAGGACGCTTGTCGGCACCGTCGGGGACCACAATTGGACGATCCGGCTGCACTGTCGAGGGCATCGACCCGTCGAGATGCGGTGCTGGGGTGTATTCGTGCTCGTCCCCCTGCATCACAAGTTGCGCCTCCCGTTCCGATGTACCCACCTGATCGGTGGGGAGTTGCATCATCACGCGAGCGCCTGAGTTGCCAACCTCACCTGGTTGCCGCTCAGTGACAGCATGCTGCAGATTGCTTTGGATCCTCTGCCTCTTCGTTGGTCTCAACTCACCTTTACCATGCGAGCCATTGACGAGGACCTCCTCGCCTAGCGCACCCATCAACTCGTCCGCCGCCTGCAGTTCGCCCAAGTGCTGCTCAAAACCGGCTTGGCCGGCCTGTCCGCTTGCTCGTGCGGTACGGCGTGCTGCACCTGCAGCCAAGCTGCCACGATGAATGTCTAGTTTGTACGGGTGCACGCTATCCTCACTTCCACAGATCACATGAGCAACCTACTCAGGCAAGCTTTCGAGAGGCTGACGAGGTCCGCCGCCGCGGAAGGCGAAGGCTGGTTTTCTGCTCAGCGGTTGACGGCCTCGCGTGTTGCGGCCGCGCCGGGTATCACGCCAATCAATCTGAATAGTCGATGCGTCAAACGAACCAGGATGGGATTTTCGTAGCGGGGCTGCTCTACTCACTCTTGTCCTGAGGGCAGAATTCAACCATATCGCCGAGCAACTGGATGCCGATTGGATACCCGATCCGGAAAGCTTCAGCTCATATGTGACGCGAGGATGAGAATCGTGGCAGCTCCAGACCGACGGGCTGCCACCCACAGCGGCGATGACCGACGAGGGTCTTCTATTGCCAAGGCAATCGTCCGTTCGGGGACCTATGTGTTCCAATGCTCGTCGAGCGGATCGGTGGGCCGCACCGCCGTAGCGTTACGGCGAGCGGAAGCGGCGTTGGGTGCGGCTTTTCCCCTGAACGCTTCACACCAGGCTGATAGGGGATCTTGCAATCGCACACACGCGGTCTGCAGGCGTGCCTATCAAGCAGTTTGCTCAGACCAACGTCGCGGCGAGCCGATCCTCAATACGCAGCGCAAGTCCTAGACTCCACGATCGTCCTTCGGTGCAGATTTGCTCGCGCCTCGCCCTGATTACAGCTGATAAGGCGAGCTAACAATTGCAAGAGCCACAAGCTATTCCAGCTCGATCGGTTTGGTGTTCCAGTCGGGCGGGGTCTGACCGAGAATGTTGCGAACGAAGAAGTCTAGGAGTTTGCGCTCGGTGTAGGTGCCTAGAGTATGGTGATTGGCACCAGGAACGTAGACCATGTCAAAATCTTTTCCTGCCTTGATGAGTCGATCGGCAAGCTGGAACGAGCAAAACGGATCGACATTATCATCCATTTCGCCGACCGCGATCATCAGCTTGCCCTGCAGCCTGTGAGCATTGTCAACGGCGGAGGATTGCGAATATTCAATGCCGACCGGCCACCCCATCCAAAGTTCGTTCCACCAGGTCTTGTCTATCCTGTTGTCGAAGCAGCCGTTTTTGGCGACGGCGACCTTGTAGAAATCGGGGTGAAAGAGCAGCGCGCTGACTGCACTCTGGCCGCCGGCGGATGCGCCAAAAATGCCGACGTTGGATATGTCGTACCATGGATATTGCGCGGCCGCCGCCTTGTGCCACAGAATGCGATCGGGAAATCCTGCGTCCTTCAGATTCTTCCAAGCAACATCATGGAAGGCGCGGGAGCGGTTGTTGGTGCCCATGCCGTCGATCTGAGCAACGACGAAGCCCAGCTGCGTGAGCGGCTCTGTCCACCGCGAGAAGGATTTTGGGACGAAGGAGCCGTGGGGTCCAGCATAGATATTCTCCACAACCGGGTATTTCTTCGTCGGGTCGAAGTTGGCTGGCAGGTGGAGCACGCCCCAGATGTCAGTTTTGCCGTCGCGCCCCTTGGAATGGAAACTGAGCGGCGGCTGCCAGCCTGCGGCGACGAGCTCAGAAATGTCGGCCGTCTCGATCTGCTGGAGCTTGGCATTGTCGCTGGCGCGGTAGAGTGCCATGCGCGGGGGCAGATCGATGCGTGACCAGAGATCGACATAATAGCGCCTGTCAGGCGAGAACTCGATATGGTGGTTGGCCGGTTCGGGCGTCAGTGCAGTCAGTCCCTTGCCGTCAAAGCCGATGCGGTAAGCATGGACCCAATAGGGGTCCTCCTGCGAGTTCATCCCGCTCGCCTCGAACCAGATCTGACGCTTGACCGGATCGACATGGTTGACCCTCCGGACGACCCACTCACCTCGCGTGATCTGGTTTTCGAGCGCGCCTGTCCGGCCGTTGAAAAGATACAAATGCTCATACCCGTCGCGCTCTGATGCCCAGATGATCTCCTTCCCGTCATCGACATCGTAACGGAAGATTTTTCCGGCATCCTCCTGGCCATGCCCCAGCGGCAAATAATCAACGAATGTCTCGCTGGTCTCATCGATCAGGGAGCGCCCGCGGCCCGAGGCGGCGTCTACCTCGACCAGGCGATAAAGCTGATGCCCGCGCTGGTTATATTCGAAAGTGAAGCCGCGGCTGTCCGCCCACCACCGGAGAGGGGAAAGTTCGAAGACGTTCGAGAAGAGGGCACCGTCAATCACGATCTGGCGCCGGCCGGCAATGTCGAACAGGACTGGCTGGGGCAGCGGAAGGACATCGCCCGGCCTGGGATAGAATTTTGTTGAATATTCCCGCTCCAACTGGTCCGTCGAAGAATTGAGGTAGCGGACCTCTCGCCTATAGCCGGGGCGAACAAGGTAAGCGGCGAGGTGGCGCGAGTCCGGCGACCAGCTCAGCGTCGAAAAGACGTAGCAATTGCCTTCGGCTCCGTCCCGGCTCAGAGGAACATCCTGCAATCCGTCCTCGCTGCGCAGGAAAACGTTGCAGTTCTTGATATAGGCGATCCATTTGCCGTCGGGCGACGCGTTGCTCTTGTCGGGGTTGTTCTCCGCTGGCGGCGTGTAGCGGTGGCTGAGCTCCCTACGGTCCCCTTTCCTTGCATCGAATGTGGTGCTGGTACAGTCATAGCTTGCAAGGTCGCAGCTCCACCGGGTGTCTTCAATCTGGAAGTCGAGCCTGCGACCATCCTCACTCAGTTCGAAACGGTCGAACGGAAGATTGCCGGCTTGATAGCTCTCATGGCTCACCTTGTTTAGCGCTGCCGCCAGACGCGCCTGATCGAAAGCGGGCCGCTTGAAACCCGTGGCAGCATCGACCTGCATGAACTGCTGCTCGCCGTGGCTAGTCCGGCGGTAGACGAAGGCTTCACCCCCGGTCAGCCAGAAAGGCATTTTGGGGACATTGACAGTGAGCCCGCCATATCGATCGTTGATCGTAAGTGCGCGCTTGAAATCGGCCGGCGCTAGCGTCGGGTGTAAACTTTTCGAACCCTTGGCCAGCGTCTGAGTTGCCGATCGCCATGCGGCGCGCGTCAAAGCGCCGATCCTGGACATACCTGTTCACTTCTTTCGGTTTTCGGAATGCTAATTTTGAAGTTGGGTTCTCGTCGCCGGTCTGCAGCAGCGCCGAAGCGTCGCCTTGGAGGAGAGCCAGCACGCGGGTGCAGCCAGGCACGCGCAACAGGGGCGCTCCTTGGACATCCAGGCACTGGTTCGGGTGCCGATTGAAGAGTTGGCGTCCGCCGCCGAAACAACCAGGAAAGAGCGTCCATGCAGCCCTGACGCGACTATTTCCCCGCGAGTATGGCCGCTTGCTTTTCTGCATCATCTGAAAGGTCCTGCTCTAGTCGGGCCGGATGTCACCCCGGCAGAAATCATTGTGCTATTTCGACAATCTCCGAGCGATTGCCGCCGGCCCATGACGAGGTTTACCGATAGGGCGCAATATGCGTGCCAAAGGAAAAGCGGTTTAAATACACGGCAATCCGCCTATGTCGCATCCCCAACATCGTCGCACACCGGACAATGCCGGACGAAATTGTCCCGGGGCGTCAAATTGGTTTGATGGTGACCCAAGGAGTTCTGGCTTTATCTGAGGCGTTCGGCCTTTTTCGAAAGCCGGACTCTTCGCGCGTTTCCGACGGCCCGAAGCGCCTGATCAAAGCTGACGGCATTCCCGGGTCTTGGCCTTGCCACAGCAGCACCTGCTGCATCAATTCCGACGGACGCTGTAGAACACCTGCAACACACGGCCCGCAGCAATTTCTCCGGCGCAACGCTGGGGCGACCGCCTTTGGCACTGCAGGCGTACATGCCGGAAAGGATGCCGTCTAGCCGCACCAGCGCTCCATTGATCATCAGCCGGTGCGGGCACCAGGATGACCGGCTGGAACGAAATCTTCCAACCGCTTCATCGTGAACAGCTGCTCCATGAACACATCGCTCCCGTCAATCGAGCCGTCTCGCCAGGGGGATCAATAGTCTGTCTTTGGCGTAGGTATTTCAGCAGCCTGCTGTTAGCGTGCGGACGACGCCGACATCAACCGGCGGACAAATGCGACGAGGGCAACAAGCGCGCCTGACGCAACGCCGCCAGATCAGCCGAGCCCGTGCAGAAGCAGGCGACGGCCAACTGGCGGATGACGATCTCGAAATGCGCGACAACGGCCCCGGTGGACACTGTCGCCGCGCCCAGCACGCTGGCCGCCTGCCCGGCGATGTCCGCGCCCAGGCGGATGGCCTTGGCCACGTCGACGCCATCGCGGATCCCGCCCGACGCGATCAGCTTCACCGTTGGCAGCGCCCGACGCACCGCCTGCACGCTGGTCAGGGTGGAATCCCCCAATCGGCGAATGACATCGCCACTGCACGGTCGGCGGCATTGCGGGCGCGCTCGCCCTCCACTGCGGCCCAACTGGTGCCGCCGGCGCCGGCGACATCGATTACCGCCACGCCCGCCTCGACGAGCGCACAGGCACCGAGGCGGACAGGCCCGCCCCCACTTCCTTGGCCACCATCGGCACGCCCACGATGCGCGCGGCGCCAGCGATCAGCGCCAGGACGCCGCGCCAGTTCGCGGTCGCCCTCCGGCTGTACCGCTTCCTGCAGCGGATTGAGATGGACGATGAGCCCATCGGCCTCCAGCGCGTCCACCGCGCGACGCGCCAGGTCCAGGCCGTCGGCCTCCCGCAGTTGCGCGGCGCCGATATTGGCCAGCAAGGGAATGTCTGGCGCCAGGCGGCGCAGCGCGCGCGTTAGCCCCTGGGAGTTGCGGGATTGCAGGCTCACACGCTGCGAACCGCACATGGCGATCCCCAAGGCTTGCGCTGCCTCGCTCAAATGCCGGTTGATGGCCTCGGCCCGTGGCATGCCGCCGGCCATAGAGCTGATCAGCAGCGGCGCGCGCATAGCCTTGCCCAGCAGCGAGGCGCGCAGGTCGATCTGCGTCAGGTCCAACTCGGGCAGTGCGCAGTGTTCGAGATGGATGTACTCCCAGCCAGCGGCCACCGTGGCCGGCGCCGTTCGCCGATCCAGCACGATGTCCAGATGTTCGTCCTTCCCCGGCTCAGGGCGGTGTCGCTCATGCTCGCTCCATCCGTAGCAGCGGGCGACGGCGTTGCGTCGGATCGAACCGACGGCAGCGCGCCCAAGCCGCCGCCTCCGGCGCGTCCAGGCCGACGCACGCTGGCCTCCCCCTGCAGCGTCGCTGCGATAGCGGCTGGTCGAAGTCTGGTAGTACTGCGCGCGGATCGCCGCCATCGCCTCGATCAACGGTCCCCACGGCGCGGGAAAGCATTCTTCCGCCATCACCCGGTGCAGCATGCGCGTATGGCCGGCCAACTCGTCGTTGAGGAACTCAACCACAGGCATAGCCGGATAGCGCTGCAGAAGCAGGATCGCCGCGTTATCGCCGGCCGACCTGTCCTTGTCGCGTCCATGCAGATCGTTCTGCAGGCGCCCTATCACTGAGATGAGCCGCAGGACCTGGCGAAACGCTGGACGCGCGCGCAAGGTCGCCATGTCCAGCCCCCACAGCAGCGACAGGCAACAGAACACGGTCCCGTAAGCGATCGAATCGATGCCGTTGTGCAGGTACTCGGCGTAAGACCAGCGTCGCGCCCCTGCCGCCTGCGCGTGTCCGGCGCGCAGCGCCGCGCAGTAGCACCGGGTATAGTCGAGAAGCCGAGCATAGTCGTGACGATCGTAAGCGAGCGCAGCCAGCGAAGCGCGCAGCTGAGCGCAGCCCTCGAATCCGGAGAGCACGCACGGTACGCCGTGCCCCAGCGCCTGCTCCAGGGCGGCGAGCTGCTCCGGCGCGATCAGGCCAACGTCGTTGCAATCGTCTAGCCAGAACAGCAGCGCCAGTTCGCGATAGAACGCCACGATCAGCGTTTCGTCCTGCGGATCGCGGCCGGTGCGGGCGCTGGTGTCGCGCAGGCTCGGGTGAATGCGTTGCAGGATATACTGGCCGCCCCTTACCGCTTCCTCAGCATGCTCATCCGCGAAACCGGTCAGGGCACGCCCCCACTCAAGCACCTGCTGCAGCGCGCGTTCGGTCTGGATCATGGCGCCGCCCCTGCTCCCTCGGCTACGACGCGCCGCCCACAACGAAGCGCCAGCCACAACCCGGCGAGACCGCATCTCCGCGCCATAACGGCGATCGCGAAGTTATCGATCCGATTGCCAGTTGCTGATGCAAGCTCTTGTGAACGGCCGTTAGGACCGGCCCGCAGCCTCGCCGGCAGTATCGAGCAATCCGCTTGCGCCGGCTCGCCATAGCAGGCGAGGACGGCAAGGTCGCCGGCGGCAAACGCACGCGAGCACATTGCAAGCGACATCCGCGAACGCGGCGCCGACTGGTCAGCCTCCGCCTCGGTGCCCGCATATGTCCGCGAGTCGAGCAGCGCCTTCGCCACGAAATGAGCAGAACGCCTTACGAGCATCGACCGCCGGCTGCTGCGCATGCGCGATGATGAGGCATGGTCTCGCAGCGGACCCGTTCCGACAGATGCTGCACCAGGGACGAGGCGACCTTATCCAACAAGGCACCACTTGCGCTGTTTGTGGAGACGAGCGTCGGCTGCATCCATGCGGCTGCTTGAGTGGTGAAGACTCTGAACGACGGTTCCTACGGCGCTGCCGGCGCAATCGGCTGCTTGGGGGACGCGTGACGCAGTCAAAGCTCCCCTTGCCAAGCACGGAGCAGGCGAGTGAGAGAGCAGATGAATAGGCGTGTCGCCAATATTTTTGCATTGCTCTAATCGATTATAGTTGTGAGGAGCAATTTGAGACCATTTACTTGCGGCTCAAGTCACCCATAAAAGAAGGCAAGCACCGATTCGGTAGCTTATCCCCTGTCTTTCGCGTACTCGCGGCCGTGGCGCCGGGTGAACGATTGAAGACCGCCGGTCTCACTCGCAGGTGGGCGCCAGGGCGTGGGGCGGTTGGCAAGCCACAGGAGTAGGACAATGTCGAAGGATTCGGGTAAGGGCGATAATCACGGCGGCGGACCGGGCAAGATCGAGATCACGGTGGTGGTGAACGGCCAGCCCACGCAGGTCGAAGCCAATCCCAACCAGCCGCTTCACGTCATTCGTACCAAAGCCCTTGAGAACACGCAGAATGTCGCCCAACCAGCCGAGAATTGGGAATTCAAGGATGAGGCCGGCAACTTGCTCGATGTCGACAAGAAGCTTGGCGACTTCGGTTTCCCGAATACTGTGACCCTGTTCCTCAGCCTGAAGGCGGGCGTCGCAGGTGCCTAAACACCAAAGTGTGGATCCGGAGGTCTCCCGAGCGAAGTTTGATCGGGAGATCGGCCGGTTCCGGCCATATGCTGATGTCTATCGGGCTCAGGGCTGCTTCTTGATCGAGGCGACCTTTCCGCGCGCTTTCTTCATTTTCGCCAGCCCCAAGTTAAAGCCACGGGTGGTCAGCGCAGCGAGCGAGGTCGACTTCACCGACTACGACTTAAGACCACCGTCCGTGGTCTTCGTCGATCCGTTTACGCGTCATCCGATTGCCCGGAAAGATCTATACCTGAAAATGCTTAGACGTCCGCCGCTGCCCGGAACGCCGCCGGAGATGATAGGAGCTCTCATCCAGCAGAACGCCGTGCCGCTGACGGACTTCATCCAGGCCAACAGTCCCGAGGACGAACCATTCCTGTGCATGGCGGGCGTCCGGGAATACCACGACAATCCAGCCCATTCAGGTGATCCATGGCTGCTTCATCGGGGTTCTGGCGAAGGCTGTTTGGCCTTCATCCTGGACAAGATCATCAAGTACGGAATCGTTCCTATAGAGCAGTTGCAGATTCAACTCCAACCGACAATCGTAGGAATGGTGGTATCCCCTCAGGCGATACAAGAATGACTGGTTTGAGAGATGTAACGATCGTGACTCTCCCGCGCGGCTGCATCTCGACCACGCATGGGCATCTGCGCTCAGTTGGTCGCGAGGGCAATGAGGGGATGGCGCTCTGGGTCGGCGTTCAGCAAGAGCGGCACTTTGCCGTAACAGAGACGGTTATCCCGGCGCAGCGTCACATTCGGACAAACGATGGCGTTTGCGTGATCGTTGCGGCCGAAGAACTGCACCGGCTCAATGTCTGGCTCTACAAAAGCGGCCTGAAACTCTTGGCCCAGATTCACAGCCATCCGGGCCGCGCCTACCATTCGACGACGGACGACGCTTATGCGGTTGCTACCACGGTTGGGTGTCTGTCGCTGGTAGTGCCGAATTTCGCCCGCGAGCCTTTCGATTTTGCTCGGGTCGCCGCCTATCGGCTTGACGAAAAGGCCAAATGGAATGCGCTCCCTCCCGCGGCACTGTCGCGAATGATCATGATATCGAGTTGAACAATGGCATTCGCTAACTTCATCGATCGCGCCGCCACGGCGGCATCTCAGGTCCTGGCCGATTTTCATCTGGGAGACTTCAAAGCAGCTCTTGAAAAGCAGGTCGTGGCAGTCGCCTTCGACCATCAGGCCGCTTCCTGCGCCGAAGGCCAGGCGACACTAGATCTTGCGGTGAGATTGCTCGCTAGGCTCTACCCGGTTCTGGCGATACTCCCGCTGGACAGCGCGGCGAGCTCTCAAGCCCAAGCGCTGGAGCGCTTGGCAAAGTCGATCAATCCAAAAGTCGGCATCCGGCGTTCCGGCAAGTCTGCCACCGTCTGCGTCGTTGCAGGGGTAACGCGCCCATCACTCCGGTGCCCGATCTTTTTCGTGGGATCGGACGGTTGGGCGGCAAAGCTGTCGCGTACGGACCCGGTGGGCTCTGGCCCAAGTCTGCTGCCTTATGGAGCTGGCGCCGCCAGTTGCTTCGGCGCCGCCAACGTCTTTCGAACTATCTTCGCTGCCCAGTTGACCGGCGCCGAGTTGGACGAAACCATCGACCTCTCGCTATGCAGCTACGACAAGACCAAAGCCGGAGAGCCTGGCCCGATCGACTTCCCAGTCGACCTTGGCGAAACCCACCTCGTTGGGCTCGGTGCGATAGGCCATGGCTCGCTTTGGGCGCTAGCGAGACAACCCGATCTCAAAGGTCGTCTGCATGTAATCGATCACGAAGCGATCGAACTCTCAAACCTGCAGCGCTACGCATTGGCTGGCCAGGCGGAGATTGGTATGTCCAAAGCGGTTCTTGCAGCCACCGCCCTTAGATCGACTGCCCTTGAGGTCGAGGCGCACCCTCTGACGTGGGCAGAATATGTTGCGCGCCGGGGCAATTGGGTCTTCGACCAAGTGGGTGTGGCGCTTGACACCGCCGCCGACCGTCTGGCTGTCCAAGGTGCACTGCCGCGATGGATCGCAAACGCTTGGACGCAGGAGCACGATCTCGGTATCTCCCGGCATGGTTTCGATGACGGCCAGGCTTGCCTTTGTTGCATGTACCTGCCATCCGGAAAATCCAAGGACGAGCACCAGCTGATTGCCGAGGAACTCGGAATACCGGAAGCACACGAGCAGGTGAAAACGCTCCTGCAGACCAATGCCGGAGTTCCCAACGACTTTGTAGTTCGCGTGGCTACAGCGATGGCTGTGCCGTTTGAACCGCTAGCCCCGTTTGTCGGCCAGCCCCTGCGCTCCTTTTATCAGCAGGCTATCTGCGGCGGTCTGGTGTTCCAGCTTAGCGAAGGAAGTCGCCGCGTTCGAACTGTGGTTCCGATGGCCTTTCAGTCGGTGCTTGCCGGGATTATGCTTGCCGCGGATTTGGTCAAACATAGTGCGGGGTTTCCCATGAGCCCGACGACGAGCACTCGGGTGAATCTTCTGCGCCCCCTTGGCTCTCACTTGCACGATCCGAAGGCCAAGGACTCCAGCGGCCGCTGCATCTGTAGCGACGACGATTTCATTGCCGCTTACAGGCGCAAATACGGCGAGCGCGTTGATCAGGTAAGCGATGTCTCGGCCGCCTAAACAGACGCGCACCTCTCCGTAGACGCAGGGGGCGCGGCTTGTGGGCGTGACCATGGGCGCCATTATCACACGCTTGGCCCGCTCCTTTGCCGGCCTATCGTCCTCCGCGCATGATCCCTGTTGCCGACGTGATGATCCAGCACCAGCCGCCATGGCACCAGAGGCTGGTCAAACCTCCGTTGTTGGCCGATTTGGACAGTGCTGCATCAGGTCTCGACCGACGTCTCGACAGTCAGGGCTGCTTCGACGGGTGTGAAGATGTCAACATCGACCCCAGGCGCCCGCATCGTCACAATCAGGGCGTACCGAGCCAGAGCGTCGACGCGTTCCAGGTAAGGCTTCTCCTTCCACCAGCCCCCGACCGGGAACACGCCGATCGCATCACGCTCGGCGAGATCGGCGGCGCTGCCCGACCAGAAATCGGCGTGCAACGAGCCGCGATCGCGGAAGGTGCCGAGCAGCCACTCTTCTCCGCCTCCAGCAGGCGCCCCTTCCTCCTCGTCCCGAGCGGCCTGATTGATGCGGGCTCGGAATTCGTCGACTGTCTCGGTCGCTGACTTTACTCTGAACCGAAGACCATGGGACGCGTAACGATGCCGGCGGGTCCATCCGCGTTCACCGGGGTTGGGTTCGATGAAATAGGACAGCGTGACGCGGAGCTCGACCTGGGCAGCGCCGAGCGCCGCGAGCTGCTCCTTCGGCCAAGGCAGGCGATGCAGCTTCATGTCACGCGTTTTGGCAGCCGCGCCGCCCTCGCGCTGGAAAGGCTGAAGCTCATCTTCAACGATAAGCGTGAGGTCGTTCACCGTTGACAGAAGCGCGCGCCCAAGATCTGGCACGCCGTAACCATAGCGCCGCACGAGCGCCTGGATCTCGCCCTTCGCTCCGTTGCACGCATCGATGCGTGCGCGCATCGCCGGAGTCCATTCGGCCGAGTGGACGATCAGGGCGCGAACCGTTTCAGGCCACAGCTCGGGGCGCGCTGATAGAATTAGTCCCGCCATCCGTGCGGCATGGGCCGTTGCCGCGCTCGTATCTCCGAGGGTGGTGAAGTGGCGCAGTTCGGGTCGATAGAAAGTGGTCAATATCTGCAGATCGTCGATCGGCTCGCCAGGCAACACACCGTCATGGGCGAGATTGCCGCCTTCGAAGACGACCTCGGGCTTCACCGGCCACTGCCTGTCCCAAACGACCGAAGTGCGACTGCGCGGCGAGAGCTCGCCGACCGGCGCGATCGGAGCGTAGCCCGCAAAGTCGGTGTCAATGATATCGACCTTTTCTGT
Source organism: Mesorhizobium sp. M7A.F.Ca.US.002.01.1.1 (assembly GCF_004022955.1). Classification (NCBI taxonomy): domain Bacteria; kingdom Pseudomonadati; phylum Pseudomonadota; class Alphaproteobacteria; order Hyphomicrobiales; family Phyllobacteriaceae; genus Mesorhizobium; species Mesorhizobium sp. M7A.F.Ca.US.002.01.1.1. The sequence goes on from NZ_RZQE01000017.1 coordinate 24,372, forward strand.
GAAAGCGCCGACCGTCAGCGCATTCCAGGCCTGAGAAGGATCATCGACTGCTTCCAGATCGTTGCGCGTCAAATGCTCGGCCGGCATGAGGTCATCGCCGATGTTGCCGGCAGAGAGAACGATCAAGCGTCGCTGCTCCTCTTCGAAACAGAGTTGGTCGATAGCGGCAGACCACGATGTGGGCCTTCCACGCGCCGGACTGGCGCTTGTCACAGCCATTGCGATCGCGCGGCGGCGCTCCGGCGCCTGCACCTCGGCGCGGGCGATCGCTTCCGCGGTGATCGAGCCATAGAGTTCTGGATCGTTTGCCTCGTCTTCTGGCGGAAGGATACGGACACTCTCCAGCCGAAAGGGCAATGGAACTGGATCGCCTCCGACCAGGAGCGGGACCAGATCACCGTACAGGCCGACACCTGCCATTCGCGTCCCGTGGCCGCTCCACGCAGGTGTGTCGTCGCTGCCCCATGCCGGTTTGACGGTGTGCCAGTCTTCAACGGCAAGTGCGGGTTCGATCAACGGGTGGGTGCGACGTACGCCGCTGTCGAGAATGCAGACCGCAATATCGGATTGAGGCGGTCTGACGCGCCCGAGAAGCTCGTCGCTCCAGTCCCTTTGCTCCGCGCCGCCAAGGCCCATGAAGAAGGACGGCGTATCCTTCGCGCGCCGCAGCTCGGCGACGACATCGCTGTGCGCAATCATGCGGTCGAGCATTGCCGTGCTGGCGAGTGCCAGCATGACCACCCGCTCCGGAAACCTGACCGCATGCGTGCGCAAAGTGATGTTCAGGGCTTCGGCAATGTGCTCGAAGTTCTCGCGGCGACCGTCGCGCAGCCAGACTTCCCACCACACCTGCTCGTCAGCGGCCTGGGGGAAGAGGTCGTCGTGGTCGGTAAACAACGATCGTGCAGTCGCCAGCCTGACTGTCTCCATGCGGGAGACGAGCGGCTCGTTGCGCGGTCTGCCGCGGTCAGTGTCAACGTCTCGATACGCCTCGACTTTCCGCAAATAATAGGCTTGCGCGCTTTGCGGCAGGAACACCGACGCTGTGATGGGAGCACCGGGTTGAGTTGGCTCATGGACGGCGACCAGCTCCATGTGCTGGCGACGATCGGCCAACTGGTCGAGGGCCGCCCGTCCGGACATGGGCAGATCGATCTCGAGGTAAAAGCCAGGCGTGCCGACCGACAGCTGGGGGTCACGCGCCGCAATCTGCTGGCGTGCACTTTCGACCGCTTGTTCGATGGATTGCGTCAAGGCCGCAGCATGCGACGCCCGATCACGCGCCGGCAGCGGCGGTGCATGTATAAGTTGGTTGGGCCGCCGATAGGCTTCCCGAATGCCGTTGTTGCGAAGGTGGATATGGGCGCGGTCGCGCGGAAAATCGTCTGCCATTATGATCTGTGCTGTCGCTACTCAGACAGCGAAGCCTGCCGGCGTTCCTTCAGAGCGTCGATGAGCGCTTCCGAGGTGATCCGCTTCCCCCCCCGCAATATGATGGTTTTTGCAGCGTCGTCGGCCGCGCGGGTGATCTCGGCCTGCGACAGTCTCTCTGCCTGAGAGATCGCCTCGTTCCAGGCAAGCCCTCTGGTGTCGAAGCGGTCGAGTCGAGCCCGAAGCAGCGCCTCGATAATCGGCCGATCGGGCACGGCGTATTCGATGACATCGTCGAAACGGCGGAACAAAGCTCTGTCGAGCAGCTCGGGATGATTTGTTGCCGCAATAATCAGGCTGTGGCTGTCGTCTTGCTCGAGAAACTGCAGAAACGAATTCAGCACGCGCCGAATCTCGCCAACATCCTGGCGTTCGCCTCGACGCGCGCCGATGGCATCGAATTCGTCAAAGAAGTAGACGCCCCGCGTCGCCTGCATTGCATCAAAAACAAGCCGCAGCTTTCCGGCAGTCTCTCCCATGAACTTGGTGATCAAACCATCGAGGACGATCATGAAAAGGGGCAGATGAAGCTCCCCGGCCAATGCCGATGCGGTCATCGTCTTGCCTGATCCTGGCGGGCCGACCAGAAGCAGTTTGCGACGGGGAACAAGCCCGTGCTCGCGCAAGCTTGCTTGTTGGCGCTGCTCTCCCAGCACGCGGTGCAGGCGCGAGCGCAGACTGTCCGGCAAAATCATGTCCGTCAGTCGCAGGTCCGGATAGCGCACATGCAGGAGGCCTGCGAGTTCGCCCTTTGGCTGAAAAAGGGGAACCGGCCGACTGCTCTTGGCAATCCGGGCGTCCCTGCTCTTGGCTGCGTCGACCAGATCCTTGAGCTCCTGAGCAAGCTTGCCATGGCCTTGACGTGCCTCATGCGCAGCAAGCTGCATCGCGATAGAGAGGAAACGATCCTCGTCGCCGGCAATGTGGCTTTTAAGCAGCGTCACGATATGGCGGGCCGTGGTCATGGCTCTCTTCTGGGGTATCCGTTTACTTGGCGAAGCGCATGCAACCTAAACGCTTTCAACGGCGATTTGTAACGCGCAATGGTGTTTTTTCTCTTGTCGATGTTCGCCCGTGGCAACTTCAGCGGTGAACTGTTGCGCCGCGGTCATAGGCCAGCCGGAATAACGCCGGCCAGCAGACAACAGTCCGCATCTTCGAGCGCTCGAAGTCTGGCCACTCACGCAGCGTGTCGGGTCCGAACGCTCCAAAGCCGCCCCGCCTGGCAGGTCCATGCGACCGATTGCGGGCGTGCGGCCATAAGGTCTACGCGGGCTCGCATGGCTGCCCGCGCCGCTGGCTAAAAAGCTGTACACCATCTCACGAAACACCAGGTCCGCTCCTTTGCCGGCCGACGGTCCATGAAATCCCCTCCCCACTCACGACACCGGAGACCTCCTTGCCCACATGGCGCTCAAGCACCGGCCGCCATGGCACCAGCGTGAACTCGCGCGACTTTTCAACGACGGCATATTTTCCGCTGGCAAGCTCGACGGAGCGGCGGAGCGTACCCTCTACTCGTCCTCCGAATCGCGCTTCGGCATAGGGCAGGCCAAGTTCCTCCGACAGTTGGCCAGCAACACGGTTCAGTTCTCGCTGGCGCAGGATCGAAAGCATGTTGGCTCGATAGACGATCCCATCCTGTTCTTTATGCGCGAGGCCTTGCGCGATCAGCCACTGCCGCCGGCGAGCTTGCGCCTCTCTCACGTCGCGGCCGAAGCCGGATCCGTGCAAAGGCTCGGGTCTATCGGCAACCAGCTCCCGGTCGAGCCAGGTGGCGCCGTTGAAGCTGACCTGTCGCTCCAGCGCCATTGAGGAGAGCTTGTCGGCAACGACAGGCTCGGCCCTGGCCCGCTGGCCCTCATAATTCGCGACGCGATCGAGATGGTCCGGCGCGATGAGCCAGGTGCCGTTCGGCTCTCGCTCAACGCCGCCGGTCGCGCGGCGGATCGCCTCCAGCCGCCGCACATGCGTTCGCGCAAAGCTCTCGGTGGCGGATGGGTCATGCTTCAGGTGCATATCGACGTCGTAACGGCCGCCATGCGCGGCGGCGATTTCGGCGATGGTACGATCGACCTGCCTCGGCTCGGTGTTCCTTGGCGCGACACGCACGATGCAGCCATTAGGCATCGTTTCCATCGCCTCGCCTCTACCGATGTTGATCCAATGGCTCTTACCGTCGACGGCGTCGACGATCATGTAATGGCGGTCATTGATCTCGTCGGCCAGTCCACGCGCGACAACGCGACCGACGAGAGACTGGACGGGCTCGCCGGATCGATCGTGGATCACCCAGTCGGCGGCCCTGCGGGCAAGCCCCTTGCCGGTCAGTTCGCGGTGCATGGTCTTGATGATGTCGCCGCGTTCGCCGGTGCGGCGCAGCGTGGCTTCGAGCTCATCGTCGAGGCGCCAGGAGCCAGCGCCGACCTCCGCGGCCAGACCCATCCGCTCGAGCTTGCGCAGCCGTCCCTGGTGCAGCGTCTGGCGAATGGCGTCGGGACCGCCCGGCGAGACCAGGCCGTCATCATCACGCATGCTGAGCAGCCGACGGTCGATGCTGGTGAAGCGTTCCTGCTCCATTTCCCGGCGCAGGCGAAGCTCAATCTCGCGGTCGGTTCGCGGACCGAGATCGAGGCTGACCAGCTCGGCCGCCCGCTCGCGGATGCCAGATGAGATATATTCGCGCGCGATGACCAGGTTCTCGCCACGGTCGTCCCTGCCACGGACGATGATGTGGCTGTGCGGGTGGCCGGTGTTGAAATGATCGACCGCGACCCAGTCGAGCTTCGTGCCGAGGTCTTCCTGCATCTGCGCCATGAGCCGCCGCGTCAGCGCCTTGAGGTCGTCGTACTCGATGCCGTCTTCGGCAGCGACGATGAAGCGGAACTGATGGCGGTCGCCGTCCGCGCGATCGATGAACGCCTTGCCGTCGACGCGGCCGCTGTCGGCGCCGTAGAGCTCGCCAGGTTCACCTTCGCGGGTGACCCCGTCGCGCTGAAGATAGCGTAGATGGGCACGCGCCCCGTCCGCGCCCTTGCCGGCGAGCTTGACGACCCGCGCCTTGACGATCACCCGGCGCTGGCGGAAGGCGGCATACCGGTCGCGCGATTTCAGCAGTGCGGCGGCCGCCCCGCCGCGCCCTGTCCGGCTTCCTGTGAAGCGACCACCGCGTTGCGGCCGGCCGCCAGCCCGGTTGATCGCCGCACGAACCTGGCCGGCATAGCGTTTGCCGGCCTTCGAGCCGCGCGACCCGATTTTGCCGAGCTTCGGCCTGAACTCGTCATCCTTAATGCGAGCCTCCCAGACATATCAAGCAAAATCAGACACTTACACGTCAAACCCTCTTGGCACCGGCGGCAGCCTCCCGGAAAAACGATGTGCAGACAAAGATTTAACCGCCTCCTGGAGGCGGTACCTTTATCTTGCCTTCCGCGCCCAGCCCCGCCAGACGCGCCCCCGTCCGCCATGGCTAACGCACCGGCTCCTTCGGCTGCGCGCCGTCCTTGCCGAGCGGCACGAAGAGATCGCCGTTTCGCACGCCTGAGTGAACACCGTCATGAATGAAGAACAGCGACCGTCCGAGAGGAGCGATTTGCGCCTTTGGAGCGACAGATTGGCTTTCGAACGCCTCGATGTCGGCCGCCGAAACTCCGGCCGCCTTGAGTTGGTCGAGGTACTCGACGGTCTCTTCTGGCAGCGGTTTGCCACGCTTCAAATGCTCGTCGTAGCGCTCGGGACCGGCATTGTAGGCGCCAAACAGGCCAGGAAATCCGAAGCGGTCATACATGGCACTGAGATAGGCCGTGCCGGCCAGGATATTGTCGCGCGGATCGTGGGGGTTAGGCCCAAGGCCGTGTTCGACCCGCATCTCTTCATAGGTGCCGGGCATCACCTGCATGAGGCCCATGGCGCCAGCGGGGGAGGTGATGGGGCGGCCGCCGCGCATTGTCTTGCCGCCGCTTTCGGCAGCCATGACGGCATAGATCCAGGCTTGGGGAATATGGAAGCGCCGGCTTGCTTCCGATACCAACGTCTGCCACTTTCGCAGCTGCGGACTTTGGGAGATGGCGACCGGCTCAGCGCCGGTCGAGGCGGAACAGGCGCATGGCGCAATGGCGATCATGCCCAACAAGAGGAGGGTCACTCGGTCCATAGTGGTACGAGCCTCCCGATGACATTTTGAGTGGGAACAGGCCCGAAATAGCGGCTGTCGAAGGAGCGGTTTTTGTCGCTGCCGAGCAGGAAAACCTCGTTATCCCCGAGCGCTCGGCAGCCGTTCCACCATGGCAAAGGTCGGCCTTCGGCGTCGATTTTGAGCCGGCGCGCGACGATGTCGCCGCCGATGATGATGGCGTCATTGAAGGCGCAGACATTATCGTCCGGCAGCGCTGCAAGACGTTTTGCCAGCGGCACATTGCGAGGCAGATAGCTGCGCTCGGCGGCGAGATACGCCGCGTATTCAGGCGGGCGCACGAGCACGAGATCGCCACGCGCCAGCGCTCCCGCAGCGATGCGGTAAAGGCCGATCGGCGCGCTGGCCGAGGCGTTCCAGACCAGCCAAGGGGCGGGCTTTCCCAGCGCCGTGAAGCCCAAAAGACCGAGACCGGCCGCGGCCAAGGCGACCGTCTTACGGGCTCGAACACGCCTCAGGCGGCTGCCGATCAGATGGATGGAAGGGCGCCGCCTCATGAACGGCCTCCCGTGCCGCCCTGGCCGGAACCGGCCTTGCCATCGCCGGCGATGGAGTGCTGCGGGTGTCCTTTCGACCAATGGTCGAGTTCGTCGATGTGATAGCGGACATAGCGGCCGTGCTTGCGGAATTTCGGGCCGCCGCCCTTGAGCCGCATCTTTTCGAGCGTGCGCTGGGAGAGCCCGATATAGAAGGCGGCTTGGGCTGTGCTGAGAAACGGGCTGCCCTTTTTCGCGCGGGCCGCGCGTTCGTTTTCGTCGTCCATGATGATCCTCGTTTCGCTTCGGACAAGCGAGGGCGAGGATGGGCGAGGGAGATCGTCTCGGGGACGGGCGAAGAGTCGGGGGAGAGTTTTCGCCGCCCTTTAGGGCGGACGGGGTTTGGGTGGAACTCCTGGGAATGAGCCCCGCGCCGGGGCTGCGGCGCGAGGCTCTTATCTCGGCCGGTCAGTCGGCCGGGTTCCAGATGATGGCGTAGGTGTCGTGATCGTCCTGGCCGGCGGCTCGGCCGAGATTGGCGTAGAGCTTGCGCGGTCCGAACTCCGGCGCTGCAATCGACAGGCTCACATAATCCTTGCCGGAAGTCTCGCCGGTGCGGATCCAGCCAGCGCCGACTTCGACCCCTTGCGTAAGCACCCGGAAGTCGGGATGGTTATCGGCGCTCTTGGCCTGGTTGGGGACGATATCGATGTCGGCGCGGACGCTGAGCGTCTTGAACTGGCCCTTGTAGGCGCCGTTTTCCTGCTTGTTGACGTAACCGATCGCGGTCATTTCGAAGTCTCCTTTTGTGGTTTCGCCGGGGACCATCCCCTGCGATGGCGCACCGTAATGGGCGCGTCAGGACCGCCTGAATCCGACAGGGCCGCAGCGACAGTGAAGGACCCGAGCGGGCAGCTTTTTTGTGAGCGAAGCGGCGCGAGGAAGCCGCCGCAGGCGGCGGGGAAAAAAGCTGATGGCGCGAGGGTTTCGGGCGGCCGGACCCGCCCATAGGTCGACAAGCCAGCCGCAGGGATGGTCCTTGGAGAGAGCATGGAGACCGCTCGCCAAGTGCGGTCTGTCAGCCAAGCAGGACGCCGGGATGAAACGGCCTGCAAAGATGCTGCGCCCTTATGCCGGATCGAGATCGTGCCAGCGGGTCGGGCGCCAGAGCAGACATCCGGCATGGTGCGATCTATGAAAGCAGGGCTCGCCAGCGGGAATTTGATACGCGAGGGGGCCAAAGTAAGGCTGGATGAGAAGCCGGTGCTACCTGCAGGTCCAGTGTCATGTGGCGGCGCTCGGGAAACCGCTACGCAATGTAACGCGCTCTTATGAGGCGAACAGACCGGCCCCAAAACCGATCGACCGGTGGTCGGCGCGAAACGCGTCATGCCTGTCCGAAAGCTGACAGTGGCAGAAGACGCATGTCGGGTTCCGCACAATTGACCATGCTGGATTTGTGAGGTTTTCAGGGAGAGCCATGCGTTCACTTCCCAGTGAGCTTTGGCACGGCATTTGCTCTTGATGTGGCAACACGGATCGAAGGTTGACTGCATGCACAAGCGCGAGATGAGCAATGCTCTCCTTTCCTGGAGGCTTGGCAGCAGATTCGATTTGACGTTGCGAGGAGCTTCAGCCGCTCGCGGCGGAAGTGATCTCAAATCTGAAGGCACCGTTGGGGCCGCAGCCATCAAACACATCTTTCTCTTTTTCGCAGCTCGTCTTCAACGCGATGCGGACTTCTTCGCGTCGACGGCGGCCGAAGGTGGAGAAGGGGCTCGACTTGCAAAAAGGAGTTGTCAATGACGTCTTACGTTCGCACCAACAGCCCGGCGCAGGTGCGCTCACTGTCCACCTTTGGCAAGCATCTGCAAAGGAGCGTGCTGACGGCGACGCTGCTTGCCGCGGCTTCGACGGGAAGTGAAGCGCAGCCCTATGTTCGTGCTGACGGCAGCACGACTGACGACTTGGAAGCGGCGCGAGCAAGTTGGCGTCATGACGCCGAATTCAATGGAAATGTGGGGCTCGCAGCCATCAACGCGGATGCCGCGTATGCGTTGGGTTCCACCGGGGAGGGGGCCAGAGCTCCTCGCCTGCCCTCGTCCGTCTTGACGAGTGCCCGCTTACAGCCTACCTCACTATCGCGTTAGCACTCGTCCATCGCGAGTGCTAACAAAAACCCCTCAACAGCGCACCAGGGAAAAATCCGAAAATGGCAAAGTCGAAGTTCCGCCCGCTGCATGACCGCGTGGTCGTTCGCCGGGTCGAATCCGAATCCAAGACCGCTGGCGGGATCATCATCCCCGACACGGCAAAGGAAAAGCCGCAGGAAGGCGAGATCATCGCTGTCGGCTTCGGCGCTCGTGACGAAGCTGGCAAGCTGGTCCCGCTGGACGTCAAGGCCGGCGACCGCATCCTGTTCAGCAAGTGGTCGGGCACGGAAGTCAAGCTCAATGGCGAAGACCTTCTGATCATGAAGGAA
>NZ_RZQE01000180.1:0-10945 GCF_004022955.1 Mesorhizobium sp. M7A.F.Ca.US.002.01.1.1
GGCCGGCACCGCCTGTCCCAGTCGCGCCGCGATGATCAGGCCGCCGAGCGCCGACAGCACGCCCATATTGATGAACACCATCAGCGTCAGCCGCTCGGTGTTGATGCCTGACAGCTGCGCGGCCTTGGCATTGCCGCCCATGGCGTAGATACGGCGGCCGATGGTCATGCGCTTGGTGACGAAGACGAACAGCGAGATCAGCACGCCCATGACGAGCAGCACGACCGGCAGGCCTCTGTAGCTGGCGAACTCATAGACCAGGAACAGCGCCAGGGCGCTGGCGACCAGCGTCTTGACGACGAACAGGGCAAAGGGCTCGGCCTCATAGCCATGGCGTTCGCGCTTGCGACGCGTCCTCACCCCGAAATAGGCATAGGCCAGCACGGCGATCAGGCCCAGCACGATCGTCGTCATGTGCAGCGTCAGGCCGCTGCCCATGATGGTCTTGCCGGCCGCGTTCACCGTCGGCGGGATCAGCGTCAGCGGGCCGATGACATCCGGGATGAAGCCCGAGCTGAGCATTTTGAAGTCGTCGGGAAGCGGACCGACCGAGGATCCGCCGCCGAGCAGCGCCTGGCAGATGCCGCGGAAGATCAGCATGCCGGCCAGTGTCACGATGAAGCTCGGTATTCTGTGATAGGCGATCCAGTAGCCTTGCGCCGCCCCGATCAGGCCGCCCACGACGAGGCAGATGATCGAAACCACCAGCGGATTGCTGAGCGGTCCAAGTTGCCAGATGACCATCATGTTTGCCGCCAGCGCGCCGATGAAACCGGCGACCGATCCGACGCTGAGGTCGATATAGCCGGAAACGATCACCAGCAGCATGCCCAGCGCCATCACGATGATGAACGAGTTCTGCTGCACCAGGTTGCTCAGGTTCACCGGCTTGAACAGCGTTCCCGACGTGGTGAACTGGAAGAACAGCATGATGACGATCAGCGCGATGATCAGGCCGTATTCGCGCAGGTTCGTCGCCAGCGCCGAGACGGCGATGCGTGGACGCTGCTCTTCGGCGACATTGCCGTGCGGGGCGGGGGCGCTTTCGGTGCTCATGCTGCTTTTCCTTCTCCACGAACGATGGCGCGCATTATTTTTTCCTGGCTTGCTTCTGCGGCGGGCATTTCGCCCACGATGCGCCCTTCGTTCATGACGTAGATGCGGTCGGTGATGCCGAGCAATTCCGGCATTTCCGACGAGATGACCACGATCGCCTTACCCTCCGAGGCGAGTCGCGCGATGATCGTGTAGATTTCGTACTTGGCGCCGACATCGATGCCGCGTGTCGGCTCGTCGAGGATCAGCACGTCCGGGTCGGCGAACAGCCATTTCGACAGCACCACCTTCTGCTGGTTGCCGCCGGAAAGATTGCCGGTCAACTGATAGACGCTGGAAGCGCGGATATTGGTCTTCTTGCGATAGTCGTTGGCAACGGCGAGCTCGCGCATGTCGTCGATCACGCTGTGGCGGGCCACGCCGCCGAGATTGGCCAGCGTGATGTTGTGCTTGATATGGTCGATGAGGTTGAGCCCGTAGGTCTTGCGATCCTCGGTGACGTAGGCGATGCCGTGTTGGACCGCCTTGCTTACCGAGGACACATCGATCGGCTTGCCCTTGAGCAGCACCTCGCCTGTGATGCGGCGGCCGTAGGAGCGGCCGAACAGGCTCATGGCGAATTCGGTGCGGCCGGCGCCCATCAGCCCGGCAATGCCCACCACTTCGCCCTTGCGCACATTGATGTCGATACCCTTGATCACCTGCCGCTCGGCATGGAGCGGGTGATAGACCGACCAGTTCTTCACCTCGAACACGATCTCGCCGATATCAGGCTCGCGCGGCGGATAGCGGTCGTCGAGGGAACGGCCGACCATCGAGGTGATGATGCGGTCTTCGGAGATGTCCTTCTTGGCCAGCGTCTCGATGGTGCGCCCGTCACGGATCACCGTCACCTTGTCGGCGACCCGGTTGATCTCGTTGAGCTTGTGCGAGATCAGGATCGAGGTCATGCCTTGCCGCTTGAATTCGAGCAGCAGGTCAAGCAGCGCCTGGCTGTCCTTTTCGCTGAGCGATGCCGTAGGCTCGTCGAGGATCAGGAGCTTGACCTCCTTGCTCAGCGCCTTGGCAATCTCGACCAGCTGCTGCTTGCCGACGCCGATATTGGTGATCAGCGTCTTGGGGTCCTCCTTGAGGCCCACCTTCTTCAACAGCGCACTGGTGCGCTCCTCGTTGGCGTCCCAGTCGATGACGCCGAATTTCGCGTGCTCGTTGCCGAGGAAGATGTTTTCGGCGATCGACAGCATCGGCACCAGCGCTAGCTCCTGGTGGATGATGACGATACCCTTGTGTTCGCTGTCCTGGATGCCCTTGAACTGGCATTCCTGGCCTTGGAAGATGATCTGGCCGTCATAGGTGCCGGAGGGATAGACGCCCGACAGCACCTTCATCAGCGTCGACTTGCCGGCGCCGTTTTCGCCGACCACGGCGTGGATCTCGCCTTCCTCGACGCTGAGGTTGACGTTCGACAGCGCCTTCACGCCGGGAAACGTCTTGGTGATGTCGCGCATCTCCAAAATCGTCGGGGCCATGGGGACTACCGCTCCTTGAGAGCTCGGCAAACATTGCCGGCGAGGTCGGTGACAATACCGGGCTCGCTGGTGAACGAAAAGGGGCCCTGCGTTGCGCAGGACCCCCTGACTTTGTAACCGGGATTACTTCAGTTCGTCGGCCTTGATGTAGCCGGAGTCGACGACCAGCGCCTGGTAGTTCGACTTGTCGACTTCATGCGGCGTCAGCAGGATCGAGGGAACGACCTTGACGTCGTTGTTGTAGGTCTTTTCATCGAGGCCGTCCGGCTTGCCGCCCGAGAGCACCTTGTCGACGAGCTGGACGGTGGCCTTGGCCAGTTCGCGGGTGTCCTTGAACACGGTCGAGTACTGCTCGCCCGAGATGATCAGCTTGACCGAAGCGGTCTCAGCGTCCTGACCGGTCACGATTGGCCAAGGCTGAGCCTCGGTGCCGTAGCCGACGGCGCGCAGCGAGGCGGTGATGCCGCGCGACAGGCCGTCATAGGGCGACAGAACGCCATCGACGCGGCTGCCGTCCGAATAGTTGGCCGACAGCAGATTGTCCATGCGCGCCTGGGCGGTGGCGGCGAGCCAACGCAGCGTGCCGACCTTGTCCATGCCGGTCTGGCCGGACTTGATCTTGATCGAGCCGTCGTCGATCAGCGGCTGCAGGACGGAGATGGCGCCATTGTAGAAGAAGAAGGCGTTGTTGTCGTCGGGCGAGCCGCCGAACAGTTCGACGTTCCACGGCTTGGTGTTCGGGAAGCGTTCCTTGAGGCCCTTGACCAGCGAATTCGCCTGGATCACGCCGACGCCGAAATTGTCGAAGGTGGTGTAGTAGTCGACATTGGCGGTCTTCTTGATCAGGCGGTCATAGGCGACGACGACGACGCCCGCGTCAGCGGCCTTCTGCAGAGCATCCGACAGGGTGGTGCCGTCGATCGAGGCGATGATCAGCGCCTTCGGGCCTTTGGTGATTTCGTTTTCCAGCTGGCTGAGCTGGTTGGGGATGTCGTCCTGCGCGTATTGCAGGTCGACGGTGTAGCCGAGAGCCTCGAGCTGGGACTTGACGGCATCGCCGTCATTGATCCAGCGCTGCGAGGTCTTGGTCGGCATCAGCACGCCGACGAGACCCTTGTCGGCTGCGTGCGCCGAGTAGGTCATGGCAGCGATGCCAAGGGCCGCGACGGCGGCCAGTGTCTTGATGATTTTCACTTTAACTCTCCCTGTTTGATGGACGCGGCACCCCGGGGGTCGCGGGCCGCGCAATCGTGCAGAAGCGCCAAGGCACCGCTGCCGTCATATCGATCTCCGGTATCCTCCCATGGCCCCGAGACGCTGATTCAATCGATACGATTTTTCTCGTCGGCGACCGTCACGTCTTGGAACGCGCGGAGGGTGTGGGTCTTTGCCATAACTGTCAAATGCGATCTTTGATGGTTGCTATATCATCGTTGGTATAGGTATTGCGACGTGACGGGTTGACCCGATGTCGGTCGTACACAAGCAGAAGGCAGGGAAATCGATGGCGCGGCTAGGAAATCCGACAACAGCTTCAAATGGTTACAGAGAAGCACCGGGCGATGGCGAAACCCTGCTGCGCAGCGGTCTCAGTCTGCGTCATATGCGCATGATCGTCGCGCTCGACGACCATGGCCGGGTCAGCGCGGCAGCCCAGGTTCTGAACATTTCGCAGCCGGCGGCCTCGCGCATGATCGCGGAGATGGAGGCGGTGCTGGAGGTCAAGCTGTGCGAGAGGCTGCCGCGCGGCATCACCTTGACGCCGTACGGCAAGGCTTTGGCCAGGCGCGCGCGCTCGATCCTGCTGGAGATGCGCGAGGTCGACCGCGAGATTTCCGAGCTCAAGGCGGGCAAGGGTGGTTCGGTTTTCCTGGGTGCCGTGACCGCGCCGGCAATCGAGCTGGCGGTGCCGGCAATTCGTGAAATCCGCCGCATCTATCCGCGCATCGAGATCACCATGCAGGTCGAGACCTCCAATGTGCTGGCACGCGAACTGATCGCCACGCGCCATGACTTCATCATCGCGCGCATTCCTGACGACTTGAACCCACGGCTGTTCGAATCCCGTGTCATCGGCGTCGAGAAGGCCTGCCTGATCGTGCGCCGTGGCCACCCGCTCACCAGGGGCAGCGTGGTGCGGCTGGAAGACACCGCCGCCTATGACTGGGTCTTCCAGTCTGGCGGCTCGCCCTTGCGCCAGGCGATGGAGAGCAACTTCCTCAACCGCAACATCGCTTTGCCGGACCGTATCCTGAACACCAGTTCGCTGCTCCTGACCCTGGTCATGGTCGCGCAATCCGATGCCATCGCACCGGTCTCTGTCCAGGTGGCGAAATTCATCCAGAACCCTGACGGGCTGGCCGGCGCCATCGACGTCGTCCAGACCGAATTCGACATCGAGGTCAGGCCCTACAGCCTGATCACGGTGAGGAATCGCGCGCTGTCGCCGGCCGCCAAGATGCTGCACGACTTCATTCTGAGGGAAGTGGGATGATGGCTGGATCAGGTAAGCTTCTCCGGCGAAAGCGCCGCCAGGCCGAGGCCAGCGAAAGCGAACTGGGAACATTATTTCCCGCCGATGCGTTCATGATCTTGCAAGGGACGATTTCTTCTGGAGGCTGAACATGCGCAGCTTCGAAATCATCGACCTGCTTTGCGTGATCGAGGCCTGCAAGCACGATCGATCGGTCGGCAATTTCGTGTCCATGGCTGAAGGCGTGGAAGAATTGCGGGTGTTGACCGGCGATTTCGTTTCATCGGATGACGCGGCGGCAAACGCCCTCGCAACGGTGGCGCTGGCGAGAGGCTGCTCGGTTGTGTTCGACGAACAGGCAGGCGCTGAAATGGTTCTGACGCCTTAGGCTGGAGCGGGTAGCGGGAATCGAACCCTCGCGTTCAGCTCGGGAAGCTGGTGTTATTGCACTGATTTCAACGGCTTACGTGTAAAACAAGGACCCTGCCGGTCTTTAAATTCGTAACGAAATCAACCACAGTGTAAAACCAAAGTTATACCGTTTGGCACCGCGTAAAAGCCCTCCATTCACCAGGTGCTATCCCTTCTTATGTGACCTCAAATTTGCCGTTCACGTCTGCTTGATGCGATCAGCGGTTGATTGGGGATGATTGCGAACCGGCAGCTCCTTGCTCTTCCGTTATCGTTAGCGGACATTCAGGATGTAACTTTGATCGCCTTGAAGGGAAATCAGAAGAGACAGCCTTTAATGTTTTGCCTCAGACCTGACAGCGGTTCGAATCCTCTCGGGCGCGCCCGGCAGGATGAAACTGAGAACTCATATGTCATTGTTTGCCATACGTAAACGCAGCTAGTCTGCTTCGCACCCGTGAGCTTAGCTAGCTTGCCTAAATCACGAGTCCGGAAAATATCGCTTCCTGACCGTCGGGTTTCTGACAAGAACACGGTTTAGTTCCAGAACAGAGAAGTTAAGAGTCCTGATCGAACGTCTATCGCAGATGCCATCGATCTTATCATATAACGTCGCGTCAATTAGCGCCGAGGTCATCACGCCAAAGCCCTCTGCTGCGTGCAGATCGACCATGTCGCCGATATCCTGAACTTTGGTCGCGCCCAGCGAATTACTCTGAGTCAGTTTGCACTGAAAAATCCATTTACGACCCTTGTTTCCGGCTGATCTCGCGGCTTCCATGATCTCGATATCGCGTCCGCCGTCTCTCGATCGCGAGCTGCCAAGCTTTCTGATTGTCGAAGAATCAAACATCGCATGAGCGTAGAGGATATCGTAGCAGAGCTGCTCAAATTGCTCGTCATTAAGGCTTCTCCAATCGAGAGTGAGAGAATCCGAGAGGCCCATCGTCGCAGTGAGAGAGCGGGTCGTATCGCAGATTCTTTCATACAGGTTCTTTGTGGCCCGCTCTTCGAGCGGTTTCGTGTCATAAAGAACGTGGGTGTCAGTGCCATCATCCACCACAATCAGAGTTCCGGTGTTGTGAACCAGACATGATTCCCCGCGGGGCCCTGGGGCCCTAAGGCCCGCTGGCATGCCCTCCCTGAGGTACTCCCCGACCGGTGAGTGTGTGAAGGTCGCATCCAGCCATGCGAATTGATCGGGCGGCCAGATATCCCTCGTCATGGCGTCGTGCGAATCCCGCGCAGACCCGGGACTTGAAGTACTGGTTCATCGGAAAGTAGGCGACCATGCCTTCGGAAAGGACAAAAGATTTTCCGGCGATGACAAGCACCTCGGCCGCCACAAAATCGGCCCGGCGGTAATTCTGCCCGGTCGCAGAGAAGAACGTGTCGAGCTCAACACCGTTCGGAATGAGCCAGCTGTCGATGGAAGCGTAGCAGTCTGCTCCCAGCCGGCCACTGTAAGGGCTCTTGTGGAAGCCAAGTTCATACTCGGGATGTTTTTTGACCAGCTCGTCGTAGTAATCCGGCGCATCATAGCGCATCTGGTGTATAGCGCCCGAAAGGAAGTTGGCAAAGTAGGATTCGACCAGCTCCGGAAGACGTGGATCACAGTCGGCCAGCGATTCCTCGTAATCAGCTATTGCGTCGCGTAGGCTTTGGTAACTCTCTCCTTCGCCTGACCCGTCGTCCTGTTGCGCCTGAAACACGACGACGACATTTTCGAGCCGTCCCCGGAAACCCGGACCGATATCCGTCAGGGTAAGTCTCAGCCGTGTGAGATATGCCTCAGCGAAGTACTCCTCGGCTACCTCGGCACTGCCGGCTTCCGCCGCCATGTTCTCCGCGGCCCATGATGCCTCCACATAGTCCCAGCATATATCGATATGCTCATTAGTCCGGCCGATACTGCGCATCGGGATTAGGACGGCGACCGTCTCCGCTCCGGACAAATCAATGGCGCCGAGGTCCGAAAGCTTCAGGGATGCGAGATCAAACTGAATGCGGGTCATATGCCCAGCAGCCCGGCGGCCTCGGCAGGAGATGCGCTGATGGCGGTGAATCTCAGGCATCCTCCTCCTCCGCTGCCAACGCAACCAGCCCCTCATTCCTGGCCTTCTCCAGCACCCCTATGAGAACAAGGCACTGCTTTTCAGTCGGAATCTTCGCGGGCATCTGCACAGCAACCTGCAGCACGCCGGTCTCTCTGGGTGTCAGCACGCGTTTGCGCCCCAGTTCTTGCATGATCGTCCTCCACTGATGGGCAGGGATATCGAAAACTCGCTTCTGCGCCTCGATTCCGTTGTCAATTTTCTGAGTGACTTTGGCGTCCTTGCGCTCTTCGCCCTGTTCTTCCAGCGACAGGAGGTCTTCGAAAAATTCGTCAGGCAAAGCGGCCTCAAGCTTGTCCAGCGTGCCCTGCAAACGAGTCCAGCACTGATCTTTCTTACACCACTCCGAGATGTTCGAGATGCCGGTGGGCGGATGCACGATATCATCGTTGACGTGCTTCGCTGCAATCGTCAGCGCTTCACGAAGCGTCGGCGGAATCGCTTGAATATTCCAGACCCTCGAATGGTCGATGGATTTGCCGAGGCGGCGGCAGACGTCATTCAACGAAGCAATAGCGTAAAGGCTGTCGATCTCGAATTCCATACGCACCTTCGAGCGGAAGCGCGTTACGCCAGCGTCGGCAAGTGCCTGGCGTTCGAACGCGTCGAGGTCGGCGACGCCATTGACGGCGATGAGCCCCAATACCGTGCCCATGGAGAACTTCGCCTGGTGGACCGTCTGAGGGATGTCCACCGCACCCAGGACATCGATGGCGCCCTGGTGGACTTGGGTGACCACCTCCGCGATGTCGTCCGGGCCGAGCCCCTCGCGGCGCATGAGCAGCTGAAGTGCGTCGGCTGCCGGATGGGTGTGGCGACAGGAGGCATGCCATTTGAAGGATGTCTCCTCCGTTGCCCAACGGCTGCCGAGGCCATCCGTCAGACGGGCCGGAACGGCATCGCTGGACATGCCGGCCGCCATGCCCTTCTTCCCTTCAAGGATCTGCGCGGCCCCCTTGAAGCCATCGCGAGCCAAGAAGGCAGCACACAGGCCGTTGGCGGCCGCACGCGCAGTATGAAGCTGCTTGGAATCGGCGGCGTCGCGCAGGAATTCCCAGAGCCCCGCTGCCTGGGTACTGGCGGAGCCCAGTGCATGGTTGATGCCGGCCGCGTCCAGCCCGATCAACTTCCCGACAGCGGCGGCCGCGGCGACAGTGACGGCCGTGCCCGTTGTGTGGAAGATCTGGTAATGTGACCGCCCTAGGAACTCTCCGACCCGGATGCCAACCTCGTAGCCGGCGATGCAAGCAGTCAGGATTTCACGCCCGGTCTTCCCCTCTGCTTCCGCAACCGCCAAAACGGCTGGAAAGATCACCGCAGCCGGGTGAAAGACCGAGCCGTTGTGAACGTCGTCCTGCTCCACCACATGGGAGGCCGCGGCATTGACCATCGCCGCGAAGTAGGGGCTCGTGCGTCGTCTCGTCGGGATGACGAGACTTGGGCCGTCCGCCGGCCCCATTGCACGAGCAAAGCCGTCGATGATCTCGACTTGGCGCGCGCCCTTGCCGGCGAGGGTTGAGCCGAGCCAGTCGATCATCAGTCCTTTTGCGAAACGAACGACGCGCGGCGGAATCTGCTCGAACTCGAGCTCGGCGATGAAGGCGCAAAGCCTGGCTGTCGGCCGATCGGCGGTGTCCAGGCTCATCCGCTGTTCCTCATCTGCATGCCCTTTAGACCAAAGCGGCCCGGCGCAGGATCCGCCTTGCGCGCTCGATGACCGGCCGATCCACCATTTCGCCGTTCACCTGGACAGCTTCACCGGACGAAGCTGCGCCGACGATGTCACGTGCCCAGATGATTTCATTGTCGCTCGGGCGAAAAGCAACGCGAATCGGCTCGATCTGCCTCGGATGGATCGCCATCTTGCCACCGAAGCCCATCTTCATAGCATGGCGGGCGTCATCCTCGGTGATTTCGGGACTGCTCAGGTCTGTCGTCACGCCGTCGATCGGCGCGGCACGGCCAGCCGCGCGCGAGCGCCAGACAAGTTCGTTGCGAGCCGCAAGCAGGGTCAACCGGTCATGCGCGCAACCGAGATCGAGCGAGAAGTCGACCGAGCCGAAAGCGACGGCAACGACGTCGGGCGTCGCCAATATATCCGGCAGGTTGGCGAGGCCGACAGCACTCTCGACGAGCGCGATGACGGATACGTTGCGTGTTATGTGCCTGGCCATATCGGCAATGTCTTCCGCGCGCTCGGCCTTGGACAGCATAATGGAGACGCCATCGAAGCGCCGCACGGCGTCGATGTCCGCTTCGTGCCACGGGGTGCCAACGGGGTTGATGCGGACGATGACTGGAGATTTCAGCCTGGCTGCATAACCAACAACTGCGTCCCGGGCGCGGTCCTTGTCGCCAGGAGCGACGGCATCCTCAAGGTCGAGAATGACCGCATCCGCGCCGCTGTTGTCGGCCTTGGCAAACCGGTCCGGCCGCGAGCCCGGCACGAAAAGCGGCACGACAGGCGTGACGAAGCTCACCATTGCGCCGTGGCCTTCACCGTCACATGGCCGTCGGCCGACCGTACCTCGAGAGCCATGCCGTCATTGCCCGGACACGTTGCGCTCAGAAGCAGACGTTGCGGTCTGGTCGCCGGATGCACGCCCCGGAACGAGAAACGGCGCGGCGAGGAGCCGAAAATGGCTGTGGCAAAGTTCAGGAGCAGCGTCGCCTGCAGCGGGCCATGGATGACGAGCCCGGGATAACCCTCGACCGTTGTGGCGTAAGGCGCGTCGTAGTGGATACGATGCCCATTGAACGTCAGCGCGGAGTAACGAAAGAGTAGCACCGGATCCACGTCAACCCAGCGCTCGTTCGATGCCGCCGGGGGTGGAGTTCCCGGCGGGGCAGGGGTCGCTGCCGTAGCGCCGGCGGCGCGATAGGCAATGGTCTGGTCCTCCTCGATCACCGGGCCAGCGTCGTTGGCAATGTCGTGCCGGACCATGACGAAGGTGAGCGGGCCGGTGCGGCCCTGCTTCTCCTCGATGGCGGTCAATGTCGAGCGACGGCGGATGCGGTCGCCGGAGCGGATCGGCGCTATGAAACGGACATCGCTGGCAGCCCACATGCGGCGCGGAAGCGGCACCGGCGGCAGGAAGCCGCCTTTGGTGGGGTGCCCGTCAGGTCCGAGTTTGCGCCTGTCGGCAATATCGGGCGTCAGGCACCAGTGCAGTCCGGGCGGGGCCGTGCTCCCGGCGGTTTGCGCTGCGTGGTCCCCGAGCGTGGCGTCAAAGCTGGCCAGCAGGCGCGGGGTGACAACATCCTCGACCTCGTGGGTGCGTCCAACCCATTCCTGCAGCGTGCTCGTGTCCAGAGTCATGGGCTCCCTCGTCAGGCGGCGAATTCGGACCGGATCCGGTCCG
>NZ_RZQE01000181.1:0-10943 GCF_004022955.1 Mesorhizobium sp. M7A.F.Ca.US.002.01.1.1
CACCAGCACGGCGTGCAGCGTCCAGTAGAAATCGTCGCGCGAACCGATGCCCGCGGCGAGCACCGCCTCGATGGCGTCCTTGACCGAGGCCGGCCCCACCCGCATGCCCGCCTTGCGCAAGGTGCGGGCAAAATAGACGATGTTGTCGGCGATCCGCCCGTGCGGCATGGCCTCTTTTGGCTCGGGGCGCGGCATCGCCTACTCCGCCGCCGAAAGCTCGGCCTTCACCTCGTTGAGGATGCGCCGGCCTTCGCCCTGTTCGATGCGGGCAATGTCGTCCTGGTATTTCAACAGCACGCCGATCGTATCGGAGACGGTTTCCGGATCGAGCGCCACCTTGTCGAGCTCGGTCAGCGCGCCGGCCCAGTCGATGGTTTCGGCGACACCCGGCACCTTGAACAGCTCGATCTGGCGCAGCTTCTGGATGAAGGAGACCACTTCGGCCGAAAGGCGCTGGTTGGCCTGCGGCACCTTGCGGCGCACGATCTCCAACTCGCGCTCGGCATTGGGATAGTCGACCCAGTGATAGAGGCAGCGCCGCTTCAGCGCGTCGTGGATCTCACGGGTGCGGTTGGTGGTGATGATGACGATCGGCGGCTCTTCCGCCTTGATGGTGCCGAGCTCGGGCACCGTCACCTGGAAGTCGGACAGGATTTCGAGCAGGAAGGCCTCGAACGCCTCGTCGGTGCGGTCGAGCTCATCGATCAGGAAAACCGGGGCAGCCCCCGCCTTGCCGGTCAGCGCATCGAGCACCGGGCGGCGGATCAGGTATTTTTCGGAGAAGACGTTGCGCTCCATGGCGGAGCGCTCGACCTTGCCGGCCGCCTCCTCCATGCGGATCTCGATCATCTGCGCGGCGTAGTTCCACTCGTAGACGGCGGACGAGACGTCAAGGCCTTCATAGCATTGCAGGCGGATCAGCCGGCGGCCGAGCGCCTGTGCCAACACCTTGGCGATCTCGGTCTTGCCGACGCCGGCCTCGCCCTCAAGGAAAAGCGGCCGCTTCATACGCAACGACAGGAACAGTACGGTCGCCAACGACCGGTCCGCCACATAGTCCGCACCGGTCAGGAGATCGAGCGTCTCGTCGATCGTCCGTGGCGCGGCGCGCGGTTTCAGCTCGGTCATTCTTTCTCCGTGAACGCCGCCGCTCCGCTTTCCAGTACGTGGTAGCCGCGGGCGTGATAGATCAGCGGCCGCAAATTATCGCCCATCCGCAGGCCTGTCACCTTGCCAAAAAGCACACGATGGGTGGCCAGGTCCTTGGTGTCGATCAATTCGCAGTCGAACACGGCGAGCGCACCCTTCAGCGTCGGCGCGCCGGTGGAGATCACGTCCCATTCGCCGAGCGCGAAGCGCTCCTCGACCGGCAAGCCGGTGATTCCGGAAAAGCCGACTGACAGCGGCTCCTGGTGGGAAGCCAGGGTGTTCAAGGCAAACCTGCCGTTTTTCACGAACGGTTCGTTCTTGGGATTTTCGCGATTGAGACAGACCAGAATGGTCGGCGGGGTGTCCGAAACCGAGCAGGCCGCGATCACCGTCGCGCCGCGCTTGCCGGCCGGCCCGTCGGTGGTGACCACATGGACGTGGCCGGCAAAGTGGCTCATCGCGTCGCGATAGGCCTGCGGCCCAATGTCGTTCTTCTTCAGCACCGTATTTTTTCCATTGTCAGGATCCTATCGACATATATGGCCAGACATAGCCCGCCACAAGCGAAGTGCCTGAGCCATATCCCGAAATTCGCGTGTTGCACCAAGGCCGGGCAGCCTTTAGGTCTTGGCGGCAACAGTGCCGGGAGCATAGGACCGGCCCGGAGGATCCCATCGCTCGAATGCGACCCAGGACAAGAACAATAGCGGCGCTGTTCTGGCTGTTCCTGGCCAGTGGTGCGGATGCCCGGACGCTGCTGGTCGGCGTCTCGGCGCCCCTGTCGGGACCATCGGCCATTCTCGGCAAGCAGATCGAGGCCGGTACCGGTATGGCCGCCGAAGCGGACGGCATCGAACTCAAGACCGTGGATGACGCCTGCACCGCCGATGGCGGCGCTGCCGCGGCCAGGGAATTCGCAGCCGTCAAGGTCAATATCGTGGTCGGCTTTCTCTGCACCGAGGCGATCGAGGCGGCGATGCCGATCCTGAAGGACGCCAACATTCCGGTCATCACCATTGGCGTGCGAACCGAAAGCCTGACCGACCGCCGCGCCAAGACCGGCTGGCCGGTCTATCGCCTCGGACCACGCGGCGACGATGAGCGCAATGCGGTCGCGTCAGCCCTCACCCGCCTGTGGCAAAACGAATTGTTCGCCATTATCGACGACGGCACCATCTACGGCCGTGAAATCGCCGAGACGTTGCGGGCAGCGGCCGAACAGGCAGCGCTGAAACCTGTGTTCGTCGACACGTTCCGGCCCCAGCTCGACAATCAGATCGGCATGATCGGTCGGCTGAAGAAGGCCGGCGCGACGCATGTCTTTGCCGGCGGCGATGGCGACGACATCGCCATCATGGGCCGCGATGCCGCACAGCTTCAGGCGGGCATCGTCTTTGCCGGCGGCGAGAATCTGCGCACGCCGCCCGGCGACGTGCCCTATTCCTTGGGCACACTGATGATCGCACCGCCGGAATGGGCCGATGTCGCCGATCCAAAAGTGCTGGCGGCCTTTGCCGCGCAGAAAGTCGTGCCCGACGGCTATACGCTGCCGGCCTTTGCGGCGGTCGAAATCGCCAAGGCAGCGTCGGGCTTGTCCGAAAGCTCGGGCAAACCACTGACCGAAGCTCTGACCGGACAGGATTTCACCACGGCGATCGGGCCGATCCGGTTTGATGCGAAAGGCGATCTCAGCCGGAGTCCCTACCGCGTCTTCCGCTTCGATGGCACGCGCTTTGCGCCCTTGGAAAGCTACTGATGTTTCGCACCGGCCCACGCAACCTGATCACCGACGTTGCCGGCCTGCGCGTCGGCAATGCGTCCGACGCCAAGCTGAAATCCGGGGTAACGACCGTGCTTTGCGATGCGTCCACAGTGGCGGGCGTTCAGATCCTGGGCGGTGCGCCGGGCACCCGCGAGACCGACCTGCTCGAACCGCACAATTCCGTCGATGTGGTGCACGCCGTGGTGCTTTCGGGCGGTTCGGCTTTCGGCCTCGACGCGGCCTCCGGCGTGCAGGCGGCGTTGCGTGAACACGGCATCGGCCTCGAGGTCGGCGGTTTTCGCGTTCCGATCGTGCCGTCGGCGATCCTGTTCGACCTGCGCAATGGCGGCGACAAGGATTGGGGCCGTTATCCGCCCTACCGCGAGCTTGGCTATGAAGCCGCGCAAAACGCCACCGCCGATTTCCAACTCGGCAGCATCGGCGCCGGCACCGGCGCGCTCACTTCGGGGCTGAAAGGAGGCCTCGGCTCCGCCTCGACGCTGCTCGACAATGGCGTCACCATCGGCGCGCTGGCCGCCGTCAATCCGACCGGTTCGGTGACCACAGGCCGAACCCGCCATTTCTGGGCGGCACCGTTCGAAATCGGCGACGAATTCGGTGGGCTTGGCTATCCCTCGCCGATGCCTGACGAGGCGAAACGGATTCTTTTGAAGTACCGCGACAAACATTTTGGCCGGCAGACGGAGACCGGCGGCAACACCACCATCGCCGTCATTGCCACCGATGCGGTGCTCACAAAGGCTGCCGCCAAGCGCCTGGCGATGTCGGCGCATGATGGATTCGTGCGCGCCATCTGGCCGACGCACACGCCGGCAGATGGCGACCTTGTGTTCGCGCTGGCGACCGGCACGAGCGGTATCGAACTCTCCGCCGATGCAGCAATCGATCTCTACGCCGCCGCCGGCGCCACCATGGCGCGCGCCATCAGCCGAGGCGTCTATGCCGCGACGCCTGCCGAAAACGATCTGTTTCCGGTCTGGTCGTCACGCATGAAGTGAAGCGATCAATCAGACCGGATCGGACTTTTCTTCCTCGAACGTCACCGCGACATCAGAATTCGCCGACAGCCAGACCTTCTTGCCGTCGACTTCGGCAATCAGGCTCAGGGGAATGTAGTGGTGATGGCCCTTGTGGGCGCCCTCGCCGCTATCGGCCTTGGTCAGCTTGATGCGCTGGCCATCGACCTTGTCGACAGTGCCGACATGCACGCCATCGGCGCCGACGACTTCCATATGCTCACGAATTTTGCTGGTGTCGGTCATGGTGGTTCTCCATTGGGACTGCCGAGAATAACAAATGACGGGCCGATTGGATGCATCGGCTTTCGCACCGCACGACGTTTTGATTCCGTCGTGCTAGGGGATTGAAACGATCATGGGGGTGAAGACCGATGCGAATGCTCTTTCTGTTTGCCGTTGGCCTGCTTGCACAGCTTGCGACCTCGATCGCGGCTCATGCCGGCGATGTCGCTGAACTTGAGATCCTCGGCTTCACCAAGGACGGCAGCGTCTTCGCTTTCGAGGAATATGGCGTGCAGGATGGATCGGGCTTTCCCTATGCCAACCGCTACTACATCGACACGAGCACCGACAGCTTTCTGAAGGGCACGCCGATCCGGGTCCGGCTTGAGGACGAGAATGCCAAACTGGATGCGGTGCGCCTTCAGGCCCGGCAAAAAGGCGAATCCATTGTCAGCCAGGCCGAGTTGGACGCCAACCGCGGCATCACCGCGGGTTTCAACCCGGTGACCGAGCTTTCGGCGGATCCGCACCGGATGGCGGTCAATCCGCGCCCGATCTTCACTCCGGTCGACCCACCGCTCGAGTTCCGGCTCGACGAGTTGGGCATGAACAACGCCGATGGCTGCGAGAGCCAGGGCGAAATCAACGGCTTCCGGCTGCTGCGCATCGAGGCGCAGGATGGCGGCACGACCAAGCTGCTGCACCAGGACAAGGCGATACCGAAAAGCCGGGGTTGCCCGAACGGCTATCGCATCGGCGCCGTGCAAACCTTTTCCATGGACAGCCTCAGCGCCTATGCCGTGCTGATCGCGGTGCGCCAATACGGCTTTGAAGGCCCGGACTTTCGCTGGATCGCGGTGACCGGTCGCCTGTGACATCCCGTGCTCAACCCGCCGCGCGCGATCGTGCGCTGAACCGCCTTCGCCGCGCGATACCGACGCCGCGCACAGCGCTTATCGGCGCAGTGTTGTGGGCTGTGACGATGGGCGCCAGCGCGCTCGTCACCCTGTTGTTGGACGACTGGGAGACGCCGGCGAAAATCCGCATTGTCACCATGCTGTTTGCGGCGGGAGCTGCGCTGGCCTTCCCCATCGGCCTGTTTGCGACGCGGCTGGTCTCGCAGGGAAGACGCTGGGAAGTCGCTTTCGCCGCGGCCTTCGTGTGCCTAGCAGCGGCGACGATCGGCCTGACCGGCGGGCTGTTTGCCCTGCAGTACCGCTCCTACTACGCCGAGTGGCATGCGCCTGCTTTCACCCGCACCTGGGTCCTCCAGTTCGTCTTCACGACGTTG
The DNA here is from genome assembly GCF_004022955.1 of Mesorhizobium sp. M7A.F.Ca.US.002.01.1.1. Classification (NCBI taxonomy): domain Bacteria; kingdom Pseudomonadati; phylum Pseudomonadota; class Alphaproteobacteria; order Hyphomicrobiales; family Phyllobacteriaceae; genus Mesorhizobium; species Mesorhizobium sp. M7A.F.Ca.US.002.01.1.1. The sequence continues at coordinate 5,465 of NZ_RZQE01000181.1, forward strand.
ATTGCGCTCTATCAGTTCGTAGTGCTGGGCATCCGGCTCTATTTTCCAGTTGGTTTCATCGCTCTGTTTGCCGCGGGCGTCTGGTTTGCGCGCCAGCGGCGTTGAGCATTTTGCTCGCCTCTGTTAGGACGCGGGCAAACTTCTCGATATGTCAGGACTGACCGATGATCCCTCGCTATTCCCGGCCGGAAATGGTCGCCATCTGGTCGCCAGAAACCCGGTTCCGCATCTGGTTCGAGATCGAAGCCTATGCCTGCGATGCGCTGGCCGAACTCGGCGTCATCCCCAGGGAAGCGGCAAAAACCATCTGGGAAAAGGGTAGTGCCGCAAAATTCGACGTCGAGGCGATCGACGAGATCGAACGAGTCACCAAGCATGACGTCATCGCCTTCCTGACCCATCTTGCTGAATTTGTCGGGCCGGACGCCCGCTTCATCCACCAGGGCATGACCTCATCGGACGTTCTCGACACCTGCTTCGCCGTACAGCTGACCCGCGCCAGCGACATCCTGCTCGCCGACATCGACGGTCTGCTTGCAGCGCTCAAGCGCCGCGCCTTCGAGCACAAGAACACCGTCACCATTGGCCGCAGCCACGGCATCCATGCCGAGCCGACGACCTTCGGCGTCAAGCTGGCGCAGGCCTATGCCGAGTTCTCGCGCTGCCGCGAGCGGTTGGTGCACGCGCGTGAGGATATCGCCACCTGTGCGATCTCCGGGGCGGTCGGCACCTTCGCCAACATCGACCCCTATGTCGAGGAACATGTGGCGGCGAAGCTCGGCCTGAAGCCCGAGCCGGTGTCGACGCAGGTGATCCCGCGCGACCGCCACGCGATGTTCTTTGCCACGCTCGGCGTCATCGCCTCGTCGGTCGAGCGGCTGTCGATCGAGATAAGGCATTTGCAGCGCACCGAAGTGCTCGAAGCGGAAGAGTATTTTTCGCCGGGCCAAAAGGGCTCCTCGGCCATGCCGCACAAGCGCAACCCGGTGCTGACCGAAAACCTCACCGGCCTTGCCCGCATGGTTCGCTCCATGGCGATGCCGGCGATGGAGAATGTGGCGCTCTGGCATGAGCGCGACATTTCCCACTCCTCAGTCGAGCGCATGATCGGCCCTGACGCCACCGTGACGCTCGATTTCGCACTGTCACGGCTGACCGGCGTCATCGACAAGCTGCTCGTCTATCCCGACAACATGCTGAAGAACATGAACAAGTTCCGCGGCCTCGTGCATTCGCAGCGTGTCATGCTGGCGCTGACGCAGGCTGGGTTGTCTCGCGAAGACTCCTACCGTCTGGTCCAGCGCAACGCCATGAGGGTGTGGGAGCAAGGCGCTGATTTTCTTGAAGAATTACTGGCCGACAAGGAAGTGACCGCTGCCCTGCCCGAGGCCGAAATCCGCGAGAAATTCGACCTGGGCTATCACACCAAGCATGTCGACACGATCTTCAAGCGGGTGTTTGGCAAAGCCTGAGGCAAAGCGCTATACCGTCGCTGGCCGCGAGCGGCAGGCTTCACCTTCTCCCCTGTGGGAGAAGGTGGATCGGCGCGCAACGCCGCGACGGTTGAGGGGTGCTCCAGCTTGGCGCAGCCCTCAAATCAAGCCTTGCCGGGAACAGTCCTGATCACCGTGCCCCATGGATCTTCGCGGGTCACCGGGCTGGTCACATTGTCCGAACGCATCTCCACCCAGGCCAGACCCGACCGGCTGGGATCGCGGCGGCCGGCGCCCGAACTCTGCCAGGCGTTGGCGCCGATGTGGTGGTGATAGCCGCCTGACGACAGGAACACCGCCTGGCCGCCATATTTGGCCACCGTGTCGAAGCCGAATTCCTGGTTCCACCAGGCTTCGGCGTCTTCCGGCCTGCCGACGCGCAGGTGGACATGGCCGACGACGCTGTTTTCCGGCGCGCCCTGCCAGCCGGCGTCACCCGCAGGCACTTCGGCAACGACGGACGGAATGTTCATCCGCTCGGTCGCCATCGCCACCTTGTCGCCATTCCACTTCCAGTCCTGCGGACGGCGGTCGGCATAGATCTCGATGCCGTTGCCTTCGGGATCGGTCAGGTACAGTGCTTCGCTGACCAGATGGTCGGAAGCGCCCTCGATGGCGATCTTGTTTGATATGGCGTGGTTGATCCAGCGGCCGAGATCGGCACGGCTGGGCAGCAGGAAGGCAGTATGGAACAGGCCTGCGCTGCGAGGATCATCCGGCTTGGCCGAAGGATCGGCCTCGATGACCAGCAACGGACGGTTGGCGGCGCCCAGCGTGATCGCCCCATCGGCGCGGCTCAGTTCCTGCAGACCGACGATGCTGCGATAATATGCGGCAAGGCTTTCCGCGTCGCGCGCCTTCAGCCCGACGCGGGCAACGCTGACCGGGGTGGTGGCGGCAAAAGGCAACTCGCTCATCAAATGCTCCGTTCGACCGGCCTGCGATGAAGCTCCCAAAGCGAGAAACCCCACTCCGCCGATCATTGTACGTCGTGTCAGTTCCAAAGTCAGGGTTCCCGCGCACGGCTGTTTCTTTTCCTGACCACAGATCGTCCATCCGCATCGTTCACACAAGACGCGAAGAAGCGAACATGGTGTTCACTATTGTGATCAAACGTGGCGTTTCTGCCGGTTGCACGAAGCGATGCCGCTCGCTATCTCAGCGCCATGAAGGTCAGAGACGCAGATATTCTCATCGTGCCGGGCTACACCAATTCCGGCCCCGACCATTGGCAGAGCCGCTGGCAGTCGAAGCTGTCGACGGCGCGCCGCGTCGAACAGGCGGAGTGGTCGAAGCCGGTGCGCGAGGACTGGACGGCGAGCGTCGCCAAGGCGGTCAACGAGGCCGAGCGGCCGGTCGTCCTGGTCGCGCACTCACTTGGCGTCGCCGCGGCGGTGCAAGCCATTCCGCAATTCCGCAAGCCGGTCGCCGGGGCCTTCTTCGTGGCGCCGCCCGATGTCGCTAACCCCGAGATCAGGCCCAGGCACCTGATGACCTTCGGCCCCTACCCGCGTGAGCCGCTGCCCTTTCCCTCGATCGTGATTGCCAGCCGCAACGATCCGTTCTGCGCCTTCGATGTCGCCGAAGACATTGCCGGTGCCTGGGGCTCGCTGTTCATCGATGCCGGCGAAACCGGTCATCTCAGCGAGGATTCGGGCTTCGGACCGTGGCCCGAAGGCTCGATGACCTTCGCCAAGTTCCTGACGGACCTGTAATATATACGGTCAAAGCCTGAACACGAAGCTGCTCGGCAGGCCATCCGGCTTGCGTGAACAATAATTTAATGCAGATCGCGATAATCTCTCCAGCAACGGCGAACTCTGTTCGCCGAACGATTATATTCGCGCGTACTAAATAGCAATTATTCAAAGAAAGCCCATACTTGGCCAAGGATGCTTCACTCGATTGTTAAGAGGTGTCGCCGCGCTCGTAGTTCTGAATGGGCATTGTTTGGGTGCTTTTGCGCCATTGATGGAAGGCGAGGGAGACTTGGCCGGGCAATCGCTCAAAACAAGCCTGGCTTTCGTCGCGTTCAATGGCGGCTCCGCCGTCTACCTGTTTTTCGTCCTGTCTTCCTACGTGCTCGTGAAGCGTTATTTTCAGACCAGCAAGGCACAAGATCTGCGGTTGGGTGCGATCAAGCGCCTGCCACGCCTGGCCGGCCCGGTACTCGTTACGACGCTGGCATCCTGCATCATCTTCAAGCTCGACCTGTATTTCATCAAGGATGCGGCCGCCGTCACCCAATCCGACTGGCTGAGAAGTTTCGGCAATGCTTCAAAGGTGCTATCGCCGGAGACTGCGAGTTTCGCCGACGCGTTTCTGCAAGGGGCGTGGCGGACGTTCATCTACGGCGACAACTATTATGACAGCAGTCTGTGGACCATGACGGTCGAGTTCTGGGGGAGCATGCTGACCTTCGCCCTCGCCCCGATCGTCTTTTTCCTTCAAGGCCGCTGGACGTTATCGTTCTGGGTCTGCATAGCAGCAGTCGTGTTCCTGGCGCTGCAAGTCAGTTACTTTCTTTGTGCCTTTCCGGCCAGCCTCTTGCTCTATCCGCTTCTCGCCATGGATTTTCGCCCGAATCGGTGGGTGAGAGGCGCCATGGTGATGGTTTCCCTGGCGCTGCTGGGTTATGCGGGGAGTGCCGTGGGCATATATCGCCCGTTCGCCGTGCTTGACGTGGCTTCCGATGTGGGCCTGCGGCAAGCCTGCGTGGCCATCCCGGCAAGCGTCATGTTGGTCTACGCGGTGCTGAGTGTGGATGAGCCTCTATCATGGCTCTCGGGTAAGGTGGCACGTTTTCTGGGCGACCTGTCCTTCCCACTCTACCTCGTGCATGTACCCGTTATCTGCTCATTGGGGTCATGGGTTTTGTTGACAAGCGGTTCCACCGCACTCGGCGCCGCCGCCGCCATACTGGGTTCGATCCTCGCGGCGTTGCCGCTCATGACCTTCAACAACTGGTGGGTCCAGATGGTCGGCGCCCTGTTCAACAGGTTCAGGCGCGGCGGACCTATCGCCGCGGCGCCTGCGGCGTCGAGCGCCTAACCGCCCGGCGCTGTGACGGCAGTGCGTCCGGTTCGGGTTCAGGATCCGATCGAATCCTTGATGCCCTTGAGCAGGGTCTTTGCGCCCAGTGAAATCAGCGCATGCTCCGAGCCCATGGCCAGCAGGCGATAGCCCATCGACACGACCCGGCCGGCAATTGCCGGCTCGACAACGTAGATCGCCGCATGTTTGCCGGCCTTGCGGGTGCGCTCGGCCACCGACGCCACCGTCTCCATCATGCTTTCCAGCGTCGAATTGACCGTGGCGCCATTGCTCCAGGCGATCGAGAAATCCGACGGGCCCAGGAAGATGCCGTCGATGCCGGGCGTATCGAGGATGCCATCGAGAGCATCGAGGGCTGCACGCGTCTCGACCATGGCGAAGGCCATGGTGCGCTGGTTGGTGTCGCGCAGCCAGTCGGCCTGGTCGCCTTGGCCGTGGCGGGGAAAAGCGTAGGTCGGGCCCCAGGAGCGCTCGCCGACCGGCGGGTATTTCATGGCGGCGGCGAACAGTTTTGCGTCGGCAACCGAGTTCACCATCGGCGCGATGACCGCCTCGGCGCCGAAATCGAGCGCGCGGCTTGCCATGTCGAAACGGCCAACGGGAATTCGCACCAGCGCCGGCTTGCCGGTAGCGAGCACCGGCACCAGGCCACGCAGCACGCTGTCTTCGTGATGGCCGCCATGCTGCATGTCGAGCGTGACGGCATCGAAACCCTGCTTGGCGACGATCTCGACCGTCAAGGCATCCGGCACACCGGACCATGCGGTGAACAACGTTTCATCGGCCGCGAGGCGGGACTTCAGGGACATGAACTCTTTCCTTGTTAGCGACCGCAGTTTCAGCCGGAAACCGCGGCAAAGGCAAAGAAAAACCGCCCGGATAGGCCGGGCGGTCGATTGGTCCAGCGTATGGCCGCGGGATCAGCGCATGGC
>NZ_RZQE01000182.1:0-10939 GCF_004022955.1 Mesorhizobium sp. M7A.F.Ca.US.002.01.1.1
ACATACGGGCTTCTGATCAACAGTTCTCCGATCTTGCCGGGCTGAACCGGGTAACCCTCTTCATCGACCACTGCGAAGCTGATTCCCGGAAGCAGCCAGCCGACGGGAGCCGAAGAATCGAATTCCGGCCAATCGTGCGGCAAGAACCACTGCGATCCCGTCGTTTCCGTCGATGAATAGCCGATCTGCACCAGGCAATTTGGCGGGACAGCCTTGCGCACGAGGCGGATGTCGGCCGAAGATACCTTCTCGCCTCCAATTCGGGCAACTCTGAGCGAACCAAAGGCGTCCGCGGGTTCATCCGCCAAGAGAGCGCGAAGCAATGCAGGCACCAGATAAGTGATCGTCACGCCTTCGGATTGCATGCGGCCGCGAACCGCGCGCAGGCCGACGGCTTCAACCTCCACAAGCTGCAACGTGGCACCCGTGAGAAGAGCGGCAAGAATTTCCCGACAGCCGGCGATGGTTGCCGGGCCGGTCAGAGGCAGGAATACATCCTGTGCATTGATGTGGCACGCATCGACATATTGCTGCACTCGGCACAGCAAGTTCCGCTGGCTGTTGACAATCCCCTTGGGGCGGCCCGTGCTGCCGGAGGTATAAAGCACGATTGCCGGTGCATCGACAGAAACCACACGGTGTGCGGCTGGATGGGGCGTTGCCTGCAATGATTGCGCCATATCGATCCAGGCAACGTGCTGGGGCAGATCAAGGCCGTGGAGGCCTTTGTCGCCAATTATGGCGGAGAGCCTCGCGTCGGCGACGATTTCGTTGATGCGCGAGTCCGGATCTCGCACGTTAAGCGGCACTGACGGCCGACCGGATGCCATGCTGGCCAGCATCGCAACGGTGTACCAGACCGAGTTGGCCTGAAGTATTCCAACCGCATTTCCGTCGGGAACGACGGCTTCAATCCAGCCGGCCAATGCCTCGACCGCCCGAAAAAGCTCGGAATAGGTCAGTCGATTGGTGCCGTCGCTGGCGGCTAATTTTTCGGAATAACGCCCGGCGATCTCCCTCAGGTGATCAAAGACAGGAACGTCGGCGAAGCCAGTTCCCATCCGTTGATGCAGACGTAGAACAGGCCCGCCATGGTCAAGAGCATGATCGGGAGCTTTTAACCATCGGCAAGGGACCACCGCTTGGTAGTCAGCCTGCACCGTTTGAATCGCCCTCGAAGATTCTAAATGCGCCAGAGACATAAGGGCCCCACGCTAGGATTGTTGCCGCTTATCGCTCCGCGGCATGATCTTTTCATCAATCATTCGGATGATGCGTGAGACGGTCTTAATCGCTTGAATTATTCGAAGATGAAGAGGCCAGCCTGCGCCCGCCCGGGCTGCGGGACTACCTTACCTTACAGAGGTGTCGGGCTGCGCGCTGCTATCCGCTTTGCCAGTGCTTGAAACGAAGCAGTATGCGAACACTTCCCCTCCAAGCTCATCCGTTACACGAACCCAATTTTTTTCCCAAGTCCGCAGGGTAACCTGGCGTCCCGTTGACATAGTCGCCGCCGTGAACGGGCTGGACGCATTGACGTTACTCGCCGCGACCACGTCATCCCCCTCCATTTGTTCCACCAGGTATGTTTGCATCACTGCTCCTGACTGTGGGGCAAGGCCGGTTCAATCGCGTGTAGCTGGACAACTCCAACCGCAGGGAACGGATTTCGTTCCATGCTACAGGCAACTCTACCGCCGGAAGTCAGCCTTCAGATCGCCTGCCCTCCTGGCAGGACCGTGGCCTAGCCGCTGAACGACTGGTCAGGACTGAGCTATGCTTTGGGGGAGATGGACCTCGCCCTGCGAATCCGCATACTTCTGGAAAAGTGCAATCTTGTCGGGATACGTAATCCGGATTTCGCTGTGACAGCCCTCGCAGCGATATTTGGACGCAACCTGGAACCAGCGCCCGGGTTTCAGCAAAGCCAATCCGCAGCGCGGACATTTGAACGTCATTTCAAGAGGGCATAGATTCTGACACAGCGGCATTTCGCAAAGTCCATAAGGGATACCTAATGTCAGGCAACGACAGCCGGCCGAAATCGTTCCTGGACGCCGTTCTTTTCGTCAGGCCGATGACCAACCCCGGACGCCGGGAGATTATTGGATTGTCCGCGATGCCAGATTTACTGACGCGGGCCTGAACTCAAGCGCACCCCGATTTCCGGTGGCGTAGCGCCGTTGCAGGCGTTGACTGATGTCAGCAGCTTGCAATCCGAATGAGCAAGCCCGGAGCGAGGTGGCCTCGGGGGGACGACGGGGCCGCACGGTCGACGACACGGCCTATCCGGATGCTGAAACAACGCCGCGCGCCGACCCTGTCGAACAGCACCAGTGGAACAGGCAGGATGAAAAGCGGCGCAACAGGCGGCAATACTTAAGTGTCTCGCCTATATCGTAGCTCGGGAGCCGCGATCCCGACCGAGTTGATGGATATGGAAGCGCTGTTGAAGGGAACCGACGCATCCCTTGGCGAATGCGTCGGTTCCAGAAGTTTATGCGTGGCGGATTTCCGTTCCCAGCACCTTCAGACATTCGCGGATGAACGCAGCAAGCGCCGTCCAACCTTTGGCCGAAACCATTGTCCCGTCCACATAGGCCTCGGTCGGCGACAGGTCGATATAGGTGCCACCCGCCAGTGTCACCTCCGGCTCGCAGGCGCCGAGTGCCGCGACCTTTTTGCCGCGCACCACGCCGTCGACAGCGATCAGGATCTGCACGCCGTGGCAGATGGTGAAGATTGGCTTCTTGGCCTCGTGGAAATGGCGCACGATCGCCTGCACGCGCTTGTCGGTGCGGATGTATTCCGGGCCGCGGCCGCCCGCGCAGTAGACGGCATGATACTGATCGAGCTGCCTCTCGGCTTCCGAGAAAGTCTTGTTGATCAGCGCATAATGGCCGAGCTTTTCGGTGTAGGTCTGGTCGCCCTCGAAGTCGTGCAGCGAGGTCTTGATCAGATCTCCGGCGTTCTTGTCCGGGCATACCACGTGGATGGTGTGACCGACGGCTTCCATCGCTTGCTGATAGACAAAGATTTCGTATTCTTCGGTGAACTCACCGGTCAGCATCAGTATCTTTTTGCCTGGCATGGTTCTTCCTCTCAGTGTTTTGAGCTAGGCAAGGCGCAGACTGCGCCTGCCTTTCTGTGAAATCGGATAGGGTCAGAATGGCGAATCCGGAAAGTAATATTCCTTGGCGTTGGCCTGGGTGATCAACGGCGCGTCGAGCTTGACGGTGCCACGGACGGGTGCCTGGCCGATCAGGTTGGCGACTGTCATGTAGATCGCGGTCTTGATCATCGACGGCGGGTATGGCGTCTCGACCGGCGTCATGGCGTCGCCGTCGATCACTTTCTTGACGATGTCCTTCATGCCGTTGCCACCGAGCGCAAGCTTGATGTCGGTCCGCCCCGACTGCTTGACCGCCTCGAGCACGCCAAGCAGCATGTCGTCGTCATTGGCCCACACCGCATCGATATGCGGGTACTTGGCCAGATAGTCCTGCATCAGCTTGAAGGCTTCGTCGCTGTTCCAATGCGCGTACTGGATGTCGAGGACTTTCAGATCAGTGCCTTTGATCGTGTCCTGGAAGCCCTTGATGCGCTCGTCGTCGATGACGGTCGGAATGCCGCGCAACACAACGACGTCGCCCTTGCCGCCAAGCTTGTCGATCATGAACTTGGCGGTGTTGGTGCCAACCGCGATATTGTCGCCGGCGAGGTAGAGATCCTGGACGGAGGCGTCAGTCAGACCGCGATCGACGACGGTGATGAACGTGCCCATGTCCTTGATAGCCTTGACCGGCTGGGTCAGCTCTTCCGAGCTGTAAGGCAGGATCACCAGAGCATCCAGCTTGCGGCTGGCCGACAGGTCCTCAAGCGCGCTGACCTGCTCCGCCGCGGACGGCGACGTCTTCACGACCACTTCGACGTTCGGGAACGCGGCGTTGATTTCCTTGGCCGCCGCTTGTGCGTGGTAGACGATGCCCGCTGTCCAACCGTGGTCAGCGGCCGGTATCGACACCGCGATGACCTTCTTGTCTTGCGCCATGGCCTGGCCGGCCAGCAGCAGCGCGCCAAGTGTCGCTGCCGCAATCCATTTTCTACTGAACATTGTCTTCTCCCTTGGACCTACAAGAACGTTAATCCGCGTGGTCCGGACGCGGCGCTATTTCGAATTCGAAAACCGCTGGATGAGCATGGCGATGATGATGATGACGCCCTGAACAGCGGCAACGAGGTATTCGGAGACGAAGTCTGACAGCACCATGAGGTTGGCGATGAGTTCCAGGATGACGGCGCCGGCGACTGTCCCCCACACATGGCCCTTGCCGCCGCGCAATGCGGTGCCGCCAATCACCACGGCGGTGATGACCTGCAGTTCCCAAAGCTGTCCGGTCGTCGGCGTTGCGGCGCCCAGGCGCGGCACGTAGCAGATCGCGGCAATCGCCACACAGACACCCTGGACGATATAGGCCACGGTCCGTGTCCTGATCACCGAGATGCCGGAATAACGGGCGACATCCTCATTGGCGCCGACCGCCGCACATTTGCGCCCATATTTCATCTTGTAAAGGATGAAGGATGCGACCGCGGCGACTGCGATGGATATGAGGATTGGAACCGGGATCCCGCCGACCGTGCCGAAATAGACAGGCCGGTACGCCTCGCGCAACGACCTGTCGATCGGTATCGTGCCGCCATCGGTCAGATAGGTTATCAGCGCCCGGAAAATCCCCATCGTGCCCAGCGTGGCGATAAACGGTTCGATCCTGCCGACCGTGACGATGAGCCCGTTGGCAAGCCCGCACACCAGGCCGACCAGGATCGCAACCGCCATACCGGCGGGAATAGCCCAGATGCCGGCATGCGGCGCCACCGCGTTCATGAACATGATGGTGATGCCGGTGATGAAGGCGGCCATCGAGCCGACGGAAAGATCGAGCCCCCCCGACGAGATCACAAATGTCGCGCCGACCGCGATAATAGCAATGAAGGCGCTGCGGGTGATGACGTTGGCGAGGTTGGTGGCGGACAGGAAATCGGGGTTGATGAGGTAACCGACCACCAGCAGAGCTGCCAGCGCAAGAAAAGGCCCGATATCGGTCCAACTGATGTTGAGATCGAGGGGGCGACGCCTGGGTGCGGATTCGCTCATGACAGCCATTTTGTGCCTCCCTTGGCTTTTGGCCCTTGCTTGGGGCCACTGGTCGCCAGTACCGCCACATTGCTTTCGGTCATTTCGGCGCCACTGACCTCGCCGGTGATGCGGCCTTCGCGCATCACCAGGATGCGGTCGCAGATGCCGATCAATTCCTGCATCTCCGAAGAGATGACGATGCAGGCCTTGCCCTTGGCCACAAGCTCCTGGATGAAGGCATAGATCTGCGCCTTGTTGGCGATGTCGATGCCACGCGTGGGCTCGTCGATAATGACCACCGAAGGATCGGTCAGCAGCACCTTCGCCAGCAGCAGCTTCTGCTGATTGCCCCCGGAAAGCTGGGCCGCTTTGGCGCCGAGGCTCTTCAGCCTGATGTCATATGTCTCCACGGCCTGTTCCAGGGCTTGCGCTTCGCGGCGCCGACCCATCGAGAGGCCGGGATGAAACACATCGAGCGCCGACAGCGTCAGGTTAGGCGCCAGGTGCTCTTGCAGCAGCAGTCCCTTGCCCTTGCGATCCTCGGTCAGGTAACCGACGCCGGCGTCGATCGCCGCGCGCGGCGATTGGAAATGGACCGACTTGCCCTCAAGTTCGATCTTGGCAACTGCCGGGCGCAAGCCGATAATGCCCTCGAAGAGTTCGGTTCGGCCTGCGCCGACCATACCGGCGAACCCCAGGATCTCGCCCTTGTGGACCGTGAACGACACGTCCTCCACATAGCCGGGAACGGAGGCGTTCCTCACGCTCAGCATCGGTACATCCGAAGGCGCTGCGGTTCTCTCAGGATAGAGCGCTGCCAGTTCGCGCCCGACCATCAGCCGCGCCATGTCCATCTGGCTCAGCGTCTTGCCGGGATAGGTGCCGACCATCTTGCCGTCGCGCAGAACGGTCACTTTGTCTGCGACCCGCTGCACCTCATCCAACCGGTGGCTGATATAGAGCACGGCGGTGCCGTGAGCCTTCAGTTGCAGGACGATCTCCAGCAGGCGCTCGACCTCGCCACCGGTCAGAACGGCGGTCGGCTCGTCGAAGATAACCACCTTGTGGTCGTCAAGCAGGGCGCGAGCGATCTGCACCATCTGCCGGTCTGCCAGCGAAACGTCGCGCACCAGTGCCCTTGGCGAGACCGCGCAGCCGATCTGCGCCAGTTTCTCGGTTGCCAGCCGGCGCATGGTGCGGTCATCCACGACATGGCCACGCGAAAGCTCTCGCCCGAGAAACAGATTGTCGGTGACCGTGAGCCCCTCGGCGAGCAGTATCTCCTGATGAACCAAAGCGATACCGGCATCCTGTGCTTGGGCAGGCTTGGCAAATTTCACCGCGTGTCCGTTCATCGACAACGTGCCGTGGCTTGGCTCGACATAGCCGGACAGCAGCCGCATCAACGTCGACTTGCCGGCACCGTTCTCGCCAATGATGGCGTGGATCTCTCCCGGCAGGACGTCCAGGGTGACGTCCGACAACACCGTCACTGGGCCGTATTGCTTGGACAATTCCTGGGCGCGCAGCACCGGTTCAAGCGAACCAGGCGCATCGCTGGACAACGTGCTCCCGCCCTCCCCGGCGATATTCGCGGCAATGGACATCCGTTCCGACCTCAATCGAATGCCGGGAGCAGGCGATCGCGCGAGTGCTCTATATGGATGCGCATCGCCTTTTCGGCGGCATCGGGATCGGCCGAGCCGAACGCGGCAAGGATCGCCTCGTGTTCGTCAAGCGCCTCCTCGGTCACGCGTGCATGGAACATCAGGCGGAAGATGTGGAAGTGCGTGTGCTGGTGGCTCAACGTCTCGCGGATGAGTTCGTTTTGAGAAAACTCCATGATCTTGTCGTGGAAGATCGCATCCTGCCTGGCGAAATTCGAATAGCGCACGCGATCATCCTTGCCTTCGCGGCGTGACATCACGCCGGCAGCTTCGAGCAACAGATCGAGCTTGGCGTCGTCCATCGTTGCGGCGGCCTTTGCGGCGCCATGCGGCTCGAGCAGCAGACGCATCTCGTATAATTCGTCGAAACGGCGCCGGGTGATCTGGGGCGCGGCACGATAACCGATCAGATGCGTCTTGAGCACCAGGCCTTCGCCTTCGAGCCGTCCGAGGGCTTCCCGGATCGGCGTGTGCGAGACGTTGAATTCCTTGACCAAGCTGTCGACTGTGATGCGCGAGCCGGGGGGAATCTTCAGCGCCATCAACTGCGCGAAGATGGCTTCATAGACATCTTCGACGAGACTGTTGGCGCGCTGGATGCGACCAGCTCCAATGCTGGCGTCGCTTGGGTCGGGTAAGTTTGCGGTCTGCATATTTTGCCTCTTGACAGTGAGGACTGCTAACACGATGGTTCCGCGGATGCAATCCTATATCCTATACGATTTTAAAGCGGATATCTTTTAAGTGCGAGAGACACACTCTTAAACCGTCCGATCCAGACCGAGTTCAATGCCTCCGTTTCCAGTCAGCAGCCGTCAAAGGACCAATCATGACCCTCTTCGCCGCCCTGCGGTTGCCGCGTGAAATCCTGTTCGGGAAGGGGCAACGCCATGTGCTGCCGACGGTCGCCGCCCGGTTCGGCCGACGCGCGCTGGTCTGCACCGACGAGCGTTTCGCGGGCACAACGGTATTCGCCGACATCATCAAGTCCCTTCAGTCAGCCTCGATCGAGGTCCTGGTGCATGATCGTGTTCTGCCCGACGTGCCACGCGATACGGTCGGCGTCTGCGTCGAGGAAGCGAAGGGGTTCGGGCCGGATATGGTGATCGGCATCGGCGGCGGCAGCTGTCTCGATTTCGCCAAATGCGCCACCCTGCTGCTCAGCCATGGCGGCAAGCTCCAGGACTATTACGGGGAGTTCAAGGTGCCGGGTCAGACACTGCCGCTGATCGCCGTACCCACCACGGCCGGCACCGGCTCCGAGGTGACGCCGGTCGCGGTGATTTCCGACCCGGACCGGACGCTCAAGGTCGGCATATCGAGCCCTCACCTTATCGCCGCGGTCGCTCTGTGCGATCCCGAGCTGACAATGACCTGTCCGCCTGGCCTGACCGCGATCGCCGGCGCCGACGCTTTGACCCATGCGATTGAGGCCTTCACCGCCATGCGGCGCGGTGAAGACCCCAATCTCCCGCAACAGCATGTCTTCATCGGCAAGACGGCGCTGACAGACCATTTCGCGTTGCTCGCGATAAAGCTGCTTGGCCGGAGTCTGGAGAAAGCCTGCAGCGACGGCACGGATGCCGACGCGCGTGCCGATGTCATGATGGGCGCTCTGGCGGCGGGCTGCGCGTTCGGCACCGCCGGCACGGCGGCGGCGCATGCCGTGCAATACCCGGCAGGCGCCCTCACCCACACCGCCCATGGTTTGGGCGTGGCCACAATGATGCCTTACGTGATGACCTATAACAGCCGCGTCGCCGCTCACGAGATGGCAGAGATCGGCGCGGCACTTGGCTTGGAGGCCAAGGCGCGAACCGCCGACGAGATGGCAGCCGCCACGATCGAGGAGATCAGGCGATTGTTCGCGGCGATCGGTATTACGCCAACATTGGCGGATCTGGGCCTCCCTGCCGATAAGCTTGAGTGGACCGCAGAGCAAGCGCTCGGCATTGACCGCCTGATCAAGAACAATCCGCGTGCGTTCGATCTCGGCACGATGCGACGCCTCGTCCAGGCCGCCCATGACGGCGACCTCGCCGCCTGCGTTATGTGAGAAACGGAACAAAGCGATGAATTTGAACGCTCAGCAACTCGACCAGGATGGCTATGACGTGCGCGGTTTTTCGCACGGACTCTACATCGACGGCACTTGGCGGTCGTCCTCCGACGGTCGGCTCATCGATGTCGTCGATCCCTCCTCCGGGGCGGTGATCGCGGCGGTTCCCGATGCGACGGTCGAGGACGCCACCGCCGCCGTCGAGGCGGCGGCCAAAGCAGCTAGGAGATGGCGGGAAACTGCGCCGCGCAAACGCTCGGAAATCCTCAGGCGCTGTTTCGAACTGATGGTCGAACGCTCCGAAACGCTCGCCATGCTGATCTCGCTGGAGAACGGCAAGGCGCTGCGCGACGCGCGCGGCGAAGTGGCTTATGCCGCCGAGTTCTTCCGCTGGAATGCCGAAGAGGCGGTCCGGATCACCGGTGAATTCGGCACCGCGCCATCCGGCACCAACCGGATCGTGGTCGATTATGAGCCGATCGGAATTTGCGTGCTGATCACACCGTGGAATTTTCCGGCCGCGATGGCGACCCGCAAGATCGCGCCGGCGCTGGCGGCAGGCTGCACTGTCGTCCTAAAGCCGGCCAGCGAAACACCACTGACGGCCTATGCGCTGGCGGCACTCTACAGCGAAGCCGGCGTGCCTGCCGGCGTCGTCAACGTGCTGACCACGACCAGTCCCGGGCCGCTGACTTCGGCCATGCTTGCCGATCCGCGGGTCAGGAAGCTGTCCTTCACGGGGTCGACGGGTGTCGGCCGAACCTTGCTCGGCGAGGCTTCAAAGCATGTCATTTCGTGTTCTATGGAACTCGGCGGCAATGCCCCGTTTGTCGTCTTCGACGATGCCGATCTCGACGCCGCCCTCGATGGCGCGATGATCGCCAAGATGCGCAACGCCGGCGAAGCCTGCACCGCCGCCAATCGCCTCTATGTGCAATCGGGAATCTATGATGCTTTTGCCGACGGGCTCCGCAAGCGCATGGCGGCACTTAAGGTGGGGGCGGGCCCGAATGCCGACACCGAGTGCGGGCCGATGATCACCAGAAAGGCTGTCGACAAGATCGATCGCCTGGTCAAGGACGCGGTGGGCCGGGGAGCCAAGGTGCTTTGCGGCGGGGCGATTTCGGAGGAAGAAGGATTCTTCTATCCGCCAACAGTGCTGTCCGAGGTGCCGCCGGATGCGGAGATGGCGCACGAGGAGATTTTCGGCCCGGTGGCACCTATCACACGCTTCGACACCGAGGCCCAGGCCATCGCCCATGCTAACAACACGGAATATGGCCTGGCCGCTTATATATACACACGCGATGTTGGGCGCGGCATGCGGGTGGCGTCGGGGATCGAGGCCGGCATGATCGGCCTCAACCGGGGACTGATGTCGGATCCGGCCGCACCATTCGGAGGCGTCAAGCAGAGCGGCCTTGGCCGCGAAGGCGGCCAGCACCACGGCATCGCCGAGTTCATGGAGGCTAAATATATTGCCGTCACCTTCTGAACCGGCAGTCATGTCAAAGGACCCTTTCCGCACGCGCGACCATGTGGCCGATTTTGATGATATCGTGACCGACATAGTGACTCGCAGCGCCGAAACCCGGGCGACCCTGCCGATGTCGGCGGGTATCGCCTATGGCGAGGGCGAGGCCGAAAGGCTGGACCTGTTCTTTCCGCCCGGTGTGCGCAGGGATCTTCCCGTGCACATCTTCATCCATGGTGGCTACTGGCGCATGTTCTCCAGGAGCGACTATTCTTATGTAGCGAACACAGTCACCAAAGCTGGGGCGGTCGCGGTCATCGTCGACTATGCGCTGATGCCCGAATTCAGGATGGCGGCAATCGTCGACCAGATCCGGCGTGCCAAACAATGGGTGCTGGACAATATAGCCGCCCATGGCGGCGACCCTGCCCGGCTAAGCGTAAGTGGTCATTCGGCGGGTGCGCACCTGGCCACATTCCTGTTCGAAAAGGCGCCCATGCCGTTGCGCATACGTGCGGCGCTGCTGCTAGGCGGCCTTTACGACCTCAAGCCCCTTCAGACCTCCTTCCTCCAGCCGTTAATCGGCATCACCGATGAGG
>NZ_RZQE01000183.1:0-10926 GCF_004022955.1 Mesorhizobium sp. M7A.F.Ca.US.002.01.1.1
GGCCAGAACAGCGCCGATGCGAAGACCGCGTCGCTGGATGACGGGTCCGACACGCCCAGTGCCGGGCGCGCTCCGGCGATAGGGCTCGGCTTGATGGATATAACGCCCGACATTCGCCAGCAGATGAACCTAGCCGGCAAGCAGCACGGCGCGGTGGTTGCCAGCGTCAATCCCGACAAAGCCGCCGCCGCTTCCGGAATACAGGCCGGCGACATCATCGTTGCCGTCAATCAGGTGCCGGTTAAGAACGCCAGGCAGGTAACCCAGGCAATCGCGCAAGCCGGCAAGTCTGGCCGCAAGTCGGTGCTGTTGCTGGTCGAGCGTGGCGACGCTCAGATCTACATCGCGGTGCCTTTTGCCAATGGCTGAGTAATGGCCTTGACGTGAACGGGACCGGCAGGGTTCGTCGGCGACGATCCCCTCCGGCCTCCGCCCGTCAAGATTTTGGTTGCCCGCCACGACATCTTCGAGAACATTGCATCAGGCTGATGTCGGCCCGATGCAGGAGATTGCCGCGATGGTCACCCGAGGTTTCTCTTCAGGACGGCGCCCGCCAACCGATGACGATGCCCGCATCCCGCCCGGCCAATATCTTGAACAGGGTTTTCCGGTGCTGTCGGCCGGTCCGACGCCGCGCGTGCGCACCGAGGATTGGTTTTTCACGCTGAAACATGGGCCACGGCCGATCAAGAAATGGAATTGGGCCGAGTTCAACGCGCTGCCGTTGACCAAGATGACGCGCGATATCCATTGCGTGACCGCATGGACCAAGTTCGACACGCCGTGGCAGGGCGTGCTGGTCGACGATATCCTTGCCGACGCGGGTGTGGAGCCGCCGACCGGCTTCACGCTGGCGCACGCGTTCGACGGTTACACCACCAATGTGCTGGTCAAGGATCTCACCGCCGGCAAGGCCATGGTCGCGCTGCTCTACGAGGGCAAGCCGATCACGCCGGATCATGGCGGCCCGGCAAGGCTGCTGGTGCCGCATCTCTATTTCTGGAAGTCGGCCAAATGGCTGAACAGCCTGCAATTCACCACGCGCGACGAGCCCGGTTTCTGGGAATTGCGCGGCTACCATATCTATGGCGACCCATGGCGCGAGCAACGCTACACGGACGATCCGTGAGCGATACGGCGGCAGTGCAGTCGCCCTGGCAAACAGCCGGCATCGTCCGCATCGAAAAGCGCACGCCGCGTGTCACCAGCTTCTTTTTTCAGCCGTCTCGGCCCTTCGCCTATCGCGCCGGGCAGCATGTCGACGTCAGGCTGACGGCGCCGGACGGCTATCAGGCGCGCCGCTCCTATTCCATCGCCTCCGCGCCCGAAACGAATGGCGCAATCGAACTGGCGATCGAACAACTCGACGATGGCGAGGTTTCGCCCTTCTTCCACGAAGTCGCGGCAATTGGCGACGAAATCGAACTGCGCGGGCCGCTTGGCGGGCATTTCGTCTGGCCGAAGGATGAGAGTGGGCCGCTTGTGATGGTCGGCGGCGGTTCGGGCGTCGTGCCCTTGATGTCGATGATCCGCCACCGCGCCGCACGGAATTCAGCGGTGCCCGTCGTCCTGGTCTTTTCGGTCCGGGTCTGGGACGAAGTGATCTTTCGTGACGAGCTGATCGCACTCGACGAGCGTCAGGACGGCTTCGAGCTGGTGCTGACACTGACCCGCGAAGCCGCACGCCGCCCGGCCGACTATGCGCGGCGGGTGGACGTCGCGATGATGGCGCAAGCCATGGCGCGGCTGCCCGAGCCGCCTGGCATCGCCTTCGTCTGCGGCTCCAATGCCTTCGTTTCCGCGGCAGCCCAGGCGCTGATCGATGCCGGCGTTGCAGCCGAAATCATCCGCACCGAACGCTACGGAGTTTGAGCGGACGCCGCCTTGCGAGAAAGGTTCGTCGGATTCGCCTTCAGCCGATCGGCAAGAAACCCGCCGACAGCAACTGGAAAGGCAAGGCGCCATAGGCGGCCACCGTGGCCGCGTCGTTCCACTCGCGAAACTGTCGCGATGGTCGCGCCTCGAGCGTCAAGGCAACTCGCGCGCCGTCGAGCGTCACCTTGCCGCGAAAATGCAGCACGCGTTCCCTGCCGGATCGGCTGATAGCCACGGCACGCAGGCGAGCGATATGCTCGCCACCGTCATTGATCTCCATTTCGATGCGGCGCCGGACCGGCGGAACGCCGATCCTGACGGTGATGTCGAGCATCATGTCGCCGGTCGTTTGCGGACAGGCGATGGCCTGCGAAAACACCAGAGGCGCCGATGCGGCTTGCGGCTTGCCCGCGGCCGGTCTCCCGCGCCAGGGTTTGGCGGGCGGCTCCTGCTGCAACCGGCCCTTCTTCCGCTTCAGGCGCAACTGCTTGGCAAGGCCGCGCGACAGCCAGACCAGGCCGCCGAAATCCGTGCGCGGCTTGGCTTGCAGAACCGACGACCAACGCGACAGGCCAGCCCGGTCGGCCATCTCGAAGATTCTGGCCATTGTCCGTTCCGGCACCGGAATGCCGATCTCGAACGCCAGATAGGATAACGCCACCGCCGCTGGAACCGCCAGGCCGCGTCTTCCGACGATGTCGAGGAACATCCCCCAATCGACGTCTTCGGCATGGATGGCGACCGCGCAGTCGACAAGCCAGTCGCTGTGGGTGTGGGCGTCGAGGCCGCCATGGGCGATGGCCAGTGCCATGCGATCGGCCGGCGATGGCACGAAGACCGCGACGCCGCTGAATTGTGCCGGGACCGCCCGTTGCCAGATCGCCAGGTCGTCTTCCGCGCTCGTCTGCGACCCATCATAGCCGAGCTGGTGCAGGTCGATGTCGCCGAAACGGCCCTTGAAGAAGTTCATCGACCGCAGCGACGCCAACCGGGTTCGCAGATATTGCGCGCTGACGCCCGAGGCGATCTGCCAGTCGCGGTCGCGCAAGATGTCGAAGACGGCAGCCATGTCGCGCGGGCGCACCAGTATGTCGATGTCATGCGCCACCCGACCACGCTGCGCCGACGCGTTCAAGGCAATGCGGCTGGCGCCCTTGATCAGCATGATGTCGGCGCCGCCGTCGGCCATCGCCTTCAGCGCCGGCTCGGCCTCGCGCATCGCCATGCGCGACTTCGTCCACAGCATCTTCTGCAGGCCGACGAGGCGCGGGTGCGCGGTATGCCCGGCCAGTTTTCTGCCGAACCTGTCGGAGATGGCGGCGAGCAGACGATGTTCTCGAAACGAGACGAGGTCGATGTCGTTCTCGTCGAGCCAGCGCGCGGCGCAGGCAGCGGCTGCGTCCTCATCGGAGAGCAGCGCCGCCTTCAGCAACAGGTCCAACTGGCCAGTGGGCCACGACCAGCCATAGTCCGGGAAGCGGCGGCTGATGCGGCGAACAGGCCTGGCGTTCAACTGGAGCCCGCCTTGTTCTGGGCCCGCCGCTGCATGGCGAGCCTTGCGACCTGGATATAGCCCCGGTCGCGTGCCGGATCGCGGCCGTAGGAAAGGCTGCCCGGACGGATGCGGCGCAATGCAAGCACGTCGTCGAGCATGGCAAGTACAAAGCCTGCCTCACGAACCCGGGCGATCCAGTCGATCATCTCGCCGCGACCGCCTGGTGGGTCGATGATGGGACCGACGCTCTGCACCACCTCCTGGCGGATCATCATCGTCGTGCGCGACCAGCCGGCTCCACTGGCCGCATCGGGCAAATCGGGGCTGTCGCCGCGAAACGTCCGCCAATGCGTAAAGACGCCCGCTGTCCCGGGATGACGGCCGAGATAGGCCAGTTGCTGTTCGATCTTGTCCGGCAGCCACAAATCGTCGGCATCGAGCGTCGCGATGAGCGGCGTCGAGAGTGCCGCAATGCCACGGGTCGTTGCGCTGCCGGGTCCGGTATTGTCCTGTCGCAGCACCGTCACCGGCAGGTTCATCGCATCGATCACCGCGGCCGTATCGTCGGTCGAACCGTCATCGACCACGACGATGGCCTCCGCCTTTGCCGCCTGGGCCAGAACGGAGTTCAGGGCAGCGCCTATGGTGGCGGCCGCGTTGAAAGCCGGAATGACGACGCCGTAGCCTCCCATAAAAGAAACCGCCACTGCGCGAGATCCTTGAAGTCGAAAATCCCCTCCACCCGGCGCAAGCTGGGGTCGGCCCGGCGACGCTTCATCGACTTGTGAATGGCGCGCATGAACTCGCGAAAGGGCACATCGGCTTCCTTGGTCATGTTGCCGGGATGACGCCTGTAATAGAGAGCCACCGTATCGGGCATAACGTATTTTGCCTGGCTCTCAAAGATACGCAACAGATAGTCGGTGTCCTCGGCCTGTTTGAAATCCTCGTCGAAACCACCGGTGCGCTCGATGAGGTCTCGCGCGAAGATCCCGGCGGACAGGTGGATCCCCCGCACGGTGATGGAGTGGCTGTCGGCGGCCGGTTCCAGTGTCTCGCCATCTATCTTGTCGACCAGCGTCATGCGCGAATAGGTCAGCTCGAGGCCAGGATCCTCTTCGAAGCAGGCGAGATCCGCCTTGAAGCGGCCTATCGGGGAGATGTCGTCCGAATCGAGAAACGACACCAGACGCGTCTGCGGCAGCAACTGCTTCAGCCCGGCATTGCGCGCCTTGGTGACCCCGCCATTGATCTGCTGGAAAAGACGAATGCATGGGGCCTCGTCGATTAACGACCGTACGACGGCTGCCGAGCCATCGGTCGACCCGTCGTCGATGACGATGATGTCGAGATCGATGTCTTCGCGCTGCCTGAGCAACGAGCGCAGCGCCAGGCCAACGAATTGTTCGCGATTGTAGACCGGCATGATGACGCTCAGCCTCATCGGCGTCTCCAGCAGCGTTGCGGGCTTGGCTGATCCGAGCCGATTGTGTCGAGCATCATGGCATCCGCCAATCGGCGGGACTCTTCAATTCGAAGATGCCCTGGACCTCTCGCCGTGACGGATCGGCCTTGCGCCGCCGCATCGACTTGTGGATTGCACGCAAGTGGTTGCGGACCCTGCCGCTATGTTCCTTGGTGACATTTCCGGCGTGGCGTCGGTAGTAGATCGCGACGGTGTTCGGCAATTCGTAGCGCGGACCGGTTTCGAAGACTCGCAACAGATAATCCGTGTCCTCGGACTGCTCAAAGTCCTCGTCGAAATGGCCGATGCGATCGACAAGCGTTCGACTGAAGAGAGCGGTGCTCAGCGAAATTCCGCGAAGCGTCATGGTACAGCAGTCCGCCTCCGGCTCGAGCTTCTCGTCGTCGATCCGGTCGACCAGCGTCATCAGCGAATAGGTTAGCTCAAGCCCGGAGGTAGCCTCGAAGCGGGCGAGATCGGCCTTGAACCGTCCGGCCAGCGAGATGTCGTCAGAATCCAGGAATGACACGAACTCCGCATCCGGCGGCAGTTGCCGCAGCCCGGCGTTGCGCGCCCTGGCCACGCCCATGTTCGATTGCTGGAAGAGTCGGATGCAGGGGTTTTCGCGCATCATCGAGCGTACGGCCTCAGCAGAGCCGTCGGTCGAACCGTCGTCGATGACGATGATGTCGAGATCGGCGGCGTCCCGCTGCCGCACCAGCGAGCGCAATGCCGAAACGACATAGCGCTCACGGTTGTAGACGGGCATTATCACGCTCAGTTTCACGAAGCGCCCCGCACAAGAAAGTCCGCAATCGTGCCGGCTATCTCCTGTGGCTGCGTCCCCAGCGACAGACGATAGCACGGCAGCAGGCGGGTCAGGTCGCTGAAGAAGCGAAAGCCGCTCTCCCGCTCGCCCGGCATCTGCGCTATGCCGGACGGCGCCAAGGCAATCATGGCATCCCTGCGCGACACCGGCACGATCGAACTTGCCTCGCCTCCGCCGATATGTGGCACCACCAGCGCAACGATGTCCAGAGTTTCGGGCACCGGCCGTGGCGCAATGTCGTCAATGTGAAAAGCATGCTTGCCTTGCCAGTTGAGCGGACCGTGCGCCTTCAGCCGGTGCTTCAGCCCAAGTCGCGCGAATCCCTGGGGATCCTGCTTGAGTGTTGAAAACAACGGGCGGGCAGTCACGCCGTTGGAGAGGTCGACCAGCACATAATCGTCGCCGACGCTGTCCAGCCCGTGGAGGAGGCCGGCGGCGACGGTCCCGGATTTCCCGGCGCCGCCCGCGCCGGCCAGCAGTACGCCCCTGCCTTTGGTGCCGAGCGTCCCCGCATGGGCCAGCCGCATGCCACGTGCCGCATATTCCCAATGGAGGAAGGGGCGCAGCGGCGCTCCCGGCTCCCACGGTGGAAAGGCATCGGCCGAGGCCATCAATTGCACGCCAACGCGACGTTGCGGATCATAGAACTGCCAGAAATCCAGGTCATGGAAATGGTTGCCGCGCAATCCGGCTTCCGCCAGCCTGGTGGCGAAGCCATGCTGCGTGAAGGGTCCTTGGCCCCATCTGGCCGGTGCCGCGATGCCGTCAATGCCGGGATGTGCGACGAAGATGCGGCAGATGTCGGCAGGCGCTCGGTTGTCCGCAGCCGTGACAAAGCCATGAGCGAAGGCATCCGCCAACGCGCCGGCACTCACATGAGTGGTCAACTCCAGATGCGGCAAGCCCACCTTGCAGGTCAGTGGATAATGCGCGGCGCTGCTCTGCGCTTGCGCCAGGACATGACGTGCGTAGTCAGTCAGGTTTTCGAGAGTGACGTTTGGCATGGTCTGCCTGTTCCGGAGCTGTCCGGCAACGAGAGCCTGGCGGGCGCCTCAGTTGGCCTGCTTCACTGCGGGCCAGCCGAGGGGCTCCTCGACCTCGTGGATGGGATCGACGACAATGAGGTCGGCAAGGTCGTCATGGATGTCGACCTTGAGGGGCTCGCCGGCAGCGGCGAGCTGAGCCAGCAATTCGCTGGGAACCGGTCTTGCCACGCCATCGGTTGCGGCCGCCAGCAAACCGAATTCGAGCAATTGTGAAACAAAGCCGTCAATCGCGGCGGCATCGAGGGCGCCAATCCCGGTCGCGGCGCCGACCAGTTCGGAGGCAGGCACGCCGGACGACAGTGCATCCCAAAGCCTGCTGCCTGAATCAGAGAAGCCGAAATATTTACCGGTGGTCAGGTCGAGAACGACGGCTTCGCCATCGAAGGATTCAAAGACGATATCCTTGCTGGCAATGGCATATACGCCGGATTGTCGCATGTTTGCTCCCCGCCGAAGCAGGCCGCGGAGATGATCTTCGGCCCCTACGGTCAACCCCACCGTTGCAGGCGTCTAACCATTTGCAGGGTTTTTGGCAAGATGGCGTAGGCCCGGCCGAGCGCAGCTGCAGGCCGCGCGGGCATGGACAGTCTCTGACCGTGCCTGCCGGTCACGCCTCGATTTCAAGCGCCGAAAGCGGCTTCGAGCAACAGGCGAGGATAAAGCCGTCCTCGATTTCGTGATCGAGGATGCCGCCATTGTGGCTCATCTCGACGTCGCCCGCGACCTTCCTCACCTTGCAGGTGCCGCACAGGCCGAACTCGCAGGCGGCGGGAATCCGCACCCCCGAGGCGCGTGCCGTCTGCAGCACCGTCTGGCCGGCGACGCATTCGGCATCGACATCGGAATGCGAGAACCGGATCGGTGTCACGGCCTCCACGGTGGCAGCGGCGCCGTCTTCCGCCGGCGGCGAGAACGGCGCCGGGATCTCCTCCACGGCAGGCGCGGCAAAGCTTTCCTGATGGTATTTCGTCATGTCGAAGCCGGCTGCGTCCAGCATGCCACGCACGGCGCGCATGAAAGGATCGGGGCCGCAGCAGAAAATCTCGCGCTCGCGGAAATCGGGCGCCAGCAATGGCAGCCGGATCGCGTCGATGCGGCCCATATGGCCGAACCAGCCCTCGCGGCTCGACCGCTCCTCGATCATGAAGCCGAGCGACAGCCCAGGCATGCGGCTGCCGAGCAGTTCGAGCTCCTTGCGGAAAATGATCTCTTCCGGGCGGCGCGCGCAGTTGACGAAGCCGACATCGGTCCATGGCGCGCAGTCGTTCAGCCAGCGCAGCATCGACATCATCGGCGTCACGCCGGAACCGGCCGAAATGAACAGATATTTGGCGGCCGGGTGGCTATGCAGCGAGAAGTCGCCGGTCGGCCCATAGGCCTTGACGTGCGAACCGGGCGTCAGATGGTCGAACATCCAGCGCGTACCGGTGCTGCCCGCCTGCGCCTTGACCGTCACCGCGATCGAGAACGGCCGCGACGGCGAGGACGACAGCGTGTAGGTGCGCATCAGCGGCCCGTCCGATGTCGGCAGTTCCAGAGTCACGAACTGCCCCGGTTTGTAGCGGAACCAGGTCTGGTTGTCGGAGCGGAAGGTGAAGGTCTTCACGTCAGGCGCTTCGTCGCTGACGCCGATCACTTCCAGCACCTGCAGCCTGTCGTTCCAGGGCGTCATCTGGTCGAGATGGCGATAGAGGCCAAGGTCCGTCATCGCATTCATCCTCTTATCCCCTGGGCTAGGCGACGCTGCGCAGGGCCGGCCGGCCGCCTTCGGCAAGGCGCGGCCCGATGAACGACGCGTACCACTCGACGAACTGGATCACGCCGCCCTCATGCAGCTCCGAATAGGGGCCTGGTTCATAGGCAGGCGACAGGATGCCGAAGGCGTTTTCCTCGACGATGCGGCGGTCCTGGTCGTTGGTCTCGGTCCAGACATGGGTGAGCTCAGCGAGGTCGTAGTCGACGCCTTCGACCGCATCCTTGTGGACGAGCCATTTCGTTGTCACCGCGGTTTCCGTGGCACTGATCGGCAGCACGCGGAAGGTAACGGCGTGGTCGCCGAGGATATGGTTCCAGGTCGTCGGATAGTGATAGAGCAGCAAGGAGCCGATGCGGTCGGTTGAAACGCTGTCGGACAGGTTCTTCTGGACCGCCCGTTTTCCCGTCATGGTGTAGCTGACGGCATCGCGCAGCAAGGGCGCGCGGGTGGCGCGGTACTGCCCTGCCGGATCGATGCGGAATTTGCTCGGCAAGCCTGATGCCTCGCATCTGGCCCAGTGTGCGACCATTTCAGGGTCGCTGTCGGCGCCATGGACGCCGGTTATGGTTGGAGCCTCGGGGAAGGTCTTGCACAACTCGGGATGATTGGCGGCGCAGTGGTAGCACTCGCGGTTGTTTTCCCAGACCAGCTTCCAGTTGCCCTTCTCGACGATCGTGCTCTCGAAGGCGATCTTTGCTTCACGCAGCCGGTGCGGCAAAAGATAGGGTTCGATCATCGCCCGCATCGGCGCGAAATCTGCCGGTTCCTTGGCCAGGCAGATGAAGATGTAGCCGCCGACGCTCTCGCAGGCGACCGGCTTCAGGCCGAAATCACTCTTGTCGAAACCGTCGGCCATCTGGCGGGCAAACAGCAGGCGGCCGTCCAGCTCGTAGGTCCACTGATGATACGGGCAGACGAGCTTTGCCGCGGTACCCTTCTCCGTGTTGCACACGCGGCTGCCGCGATGGCGGCAGGAATTGTGGAAGGCGTTGATCTTGCCGTGCTGGTCGCGGACAAGGACGACCGGATAATCGCCGACCTGCACGGTGATGTAGCTGCCCGGCTTCGGCAGTTCGCAATCATGGCCGATGAACAGCCAGTCGCGATACCAGATCAGCTCCATGTCGAGCTTGAAGTAGTCCGGATCGGTGTAGAAGGGCTGCTCCAGCGAAAAGCCTTGCCGGCGCCCCTTCAGGAGCCTCAGCATGTCGTTGCGGATATCCATGTCCTGTCCTCGTTTCTAAGGACTGAACTGGTGGTGATGGAGGAAGGATTGAAACACAGGCCGGCTGTGTGCCGGACATGCGCTATCCACCTCTTGACCGCCCACCGCGATCAGTCGAGTCTAAAAATCTCGGGCTGGTTTCCGGGCTCTGGAGTTGTCCTTGCGGACCATCGCGACACCTTCCCAGGCGGTTGCCCAGTGGTCTCCCGTTGCGACTTGAACTCCACCACCGTTGCGGGGGCAGCGCCGGATTCTGACCGGCTTCCCAATTCTCCGCCTCGTCGTCACGAAGCGGCACCTGAGATGGTATGATCTAACCACGATCGCGGGCGCGCCGTCGGCATGAAAACGACATCGTATCCATGCGGCGCGACACGGCATGCGAAACGCTACTGCAGCTCGTCGCGGGCCGAGATCCCACCTCCCGGGCGGCCATTTGCCGGCTGCGATCTTTCCGAATCCGACCCTTCGCGGGGGGTCAAAAAAGGTTAATGGTTTCGAAAAGTGACTATTAGCTCGCCCTAAAATCGAACCGAACGGTTCGTTTCTGTTGACGGTGCGTGCAGGACGGTGTGAACGCTGGGCCTCTGAAACAGTCAGTGATCCATCAGGTGGCTACACCTAACACACTGATATGAAGAAGAAAAATGCATCCTTAGATTCCATTGGCACAATTTCAAGGTGGGGATTCATGGTCCACACGGAACAACTTCGTGATTGGAAAAGACGACCTTGCCCTCCCACATCGGGGCTGTCCGAACGACGCGATTTCATTTCCAAGACACGCCGCTAGACGGACGGAAAAAAGACGATACTGGAGTACCAAAAATGAAAAAGATCATTCTCACTGCCGCAGCCCTTCTGGCCATTTCCGGCAGCGCCTTCGCTGGTAGCGACCACTACGGTTCGAACGCCGCGGCAGCCACTGCTGTCGACAGCTCGTACACCGCTTCGACCAAGAAGTCGGAACCGGCTGCTCAGGCGCCTGCCCAGGGTGCTGACCGCAACCTCTTCGGCAACAACTAACAGCCGATTCCCAGTTTTCCGGTCGACGGCGGGCTCGCCCGCCGCCCTGGCGAAATTCAGACATTCAGGAGTATTCAAGATGAACAAGATCCTCATTGCTGCCGCCGCCGTTCTGGCCATCACCGGCAGCGCTTTCGCGGGCAGCGACAACTACGGTTCGAACGGCCCGAACCAGCCTGCCGCCGCTGTGGACCAGTCGTACACGGCTT
>NZ_RZQE01000184.1:0-10916 GCF_004022955.1 Mesorhizobium sp. M7A.F.Ca.US.002.01.1.1
CGGCAGGCTGGTGATCTCATGTGTGGGCGCGTTTTCGTCAAGACGACAATCCCGGACATGGTGCGGCGTTTCGAATTTGCCCATCCCGGCGATGTCGAGCGCATGGGGAATGTTTTCCCGATCTGGAACGGTGCGCCAAGCCCGAAGCTATCCGATCATCATCGGCGAAGAGTCGCTCGGGCGGTTATCGAAGCCGCTTTCCAGTTGCAGCACAATTGAATGGTCGGAGTCCACGCATTTCGCCCGGATGTGGATCACACCCTACAGGTGATTGCGGGATCGCGTGAAACTGCTGAAACGGCTTCGCCAGCGCCAACTCGATGACGCTGCCAAGGACCGGCAACGGAACTGCCGCACTTCTGGTAACACACGGTCTGCAGTGGCCACGCGACGCTCGGCGTGCCGGCATTCGTCCAGCGAACAGCTGAAACCTGGCCTGTTTGCGGGAGATGTCCGCTGTTATGTCGACTTACGTGGCGAAGGCAGCGGAGAACCGGCGCGGCTTCAACCTCGTCACGCCAGGACTGGAGAGATCAGTCCAAGGCCCCGGCAAATGCTGCGGCATGCCGATTTAGTAACGTGCTTTCGGCAAAGCGGGGCGCCGCTGCCACGAATTGCTGGAAGTAGATCGTTGCGATCCTGGGCGGGCAGATGCGGCGCGCAGGCTTTGAGAGGGGCACCATCAACCGCGAACTTCGCGAGTTCTACAACGCCGATCAGCGCCAGCTTTGGCTGCGATCTGGACAGGGTCAGCGGCCCGGAGGCAGCGCCGCGTGACCCGGCTCCAATCTGAGAGCCGGGTCCGGAGCCGGGATTAGTAGTCGTTGTTCTCGATCACGACGTGACGATGCCGGCGGTGCATCGGCCGGTCGTCCGAACGCTTAATGATGATGGTATCGGGACGATGATGTCTGCGCCAATGATGGCGATTGCCGTTGTCGTAAAAGGCTTCGGTGCCATGACGGCGATGATGGAGGCGAGCTCCGTCCTCATTGATGACGACAGCGTCCGCACGATGGTGATGGCGGTGCTGGTTCGTGGTGAGAACGATCGCATCTGCCGAGGCAATGGAAGGCGCGGCCAAGCAAAGTGCCAGCGCGCCCAGAATCAGGGTGGTTTTCATGTTCAACTCTCCAAGGAAGTAAGATGCCCTTCGGTCAATAAACAACGTTTGCACACTTTAGTTCCTGTCTGGATTGTTAGCCGGCACGACTCGGTGAGCCGCGTCGCTTCCCTTGAGGGTCTCTGGGAAAGAGCGGCAGATTTCACAGACCGATAGTTGCCCGGCTTCCAGATGAAAGGAAAGCCGCCGACGAATTGCTGAGTGGGTCGTCAGGGAACGCGTGGACGGTGGAACTGCGAGTTGCATCCACCAGAGTCGCCGCCGCCTGCTCAACTTCGTTTGCCAGGTGATCAACCCGCTCCATGCGGTTAATGACGCGATCGTGGAGCATCTGCAGTCGCGCGTCGTGGTACATCAAACCGCGCAGATGCCCGTCAGAGTTGAGCGGTTCGAACAGCACTGTCATAGCTCGGCATCCTCGGTTTTCATCCCTTCCATTAGCAAACCATCATTTTCAGCTTTGGTTCCGATTGCCGAGAGGGGGGATGCATGAATACACGGTCGAGAATGGCGAGCAGCAAACCCAGAGCGCGCATCAGGTCCCACGCGGGCGCGGATCAATGACGGCCGGCGCGCGGGCAATTATCCGATCACCCGCGCAGAAATCTATCAAATATTCCACTCCATAATGTGATTTGGTTTTTCAGCAGTTTCTCCCAATATGCCATTGGGAGGTATCGCGGATGGAACGCCTGTCGAAGTCCGACGACGTCATACAAGAAGCCATAGACCAGGCTATTCAGGGCAAAATCGTCTCCCTTAAGAAGGCCCTCGCATTCATCCGAACGAAGCGCCCCGACCTAGAGGGCGAGCTGGACGAACTCGGCCACGACAACCCACTATGTGAAAAGGTGGTCCAAATCGCTGCGCAGACTGGGAAAGCCGTCCTCTTCGACCTGCACGATTAGACCAGCGCCCGTTGTTTAGCCTATCATATCAGCGGATCGCAATTCCGACCCGCAATGGATCCATTTGTCCAACAATAAGTTATAGGCGCCAGGACTTAGGGGGGCTACCTTGCGAAGCGCGACAAAGCCGGCAACAAGACCGTCGCCGACTCTCTTCAGGAACTGATCCGAAACGAGGACAACCGTCGTCAGGTTCGGAGGGCCTTCGGTTTGGCGGTTGAACCTGAGTTGCCGATGCAACTGACACTTATGTGGCCAGTATCCTTGCGAGAACCGCCAAGGTATTGGCGAGTGGTGCAATGATTGCAGTATGCCGTCAAAGCGTGAGGCCATGACGGCTGCGGAGATTTTGATCGCAAGTTACAAGGCTGGACTGCGCGGTGACGAACTCGCGCAATCTTTGGAACTAAAATAGCCGATTTCAGGCAGTCCAATCCGGGGAACCATTAAGGTCACTGAGGGTTGGGCTTTGTGCTAACCGTGCCGGCCGACCATGCAAGAACTGTCTACCGAGCAACAGCAGGCTATATCGCGTCTCATTCGGAATTGGATCACTTCTGAGACGCTGCGCCGGTACATCTTTCAACTGCTGAAACTCCCTGAAGACCCGGATCTATCCGAGGAGCAGCGGTCCAAGCTTGACGAACTGGATAAGACGCACAACGTATCGCCCCATGGAACCAA
The DNA here is from genome assembly GCF_004022955.1 of Mesorhizobium sp. M7A.F.Ca.US.002.01.1.1. Lineage (NCBI taxonomy): Bacteria > Pseudomonadati > Pseudomonadota > Alphaproteobacteria > Hyphomicrobiales > Phyllobacteriaceae > Mesorhizobium > Mesorhizobium sp. M7A.F.Ca.US.002.01.1.1. Next base: position 2,716 of record NZ_RZQE01000184.1, read on the forward strand.
GGTACGAACTAAAGAGGGACCCGAAGGGATGGTCGGTGGTCGACCGACACACCGGCAAACCAGCCGAGCCCGAAGGTCTCCCGGCGGTCGGCCTGGGCGTCACCTACGCGACTGACTTGGTGATTCTCCTGAACGCCAACGATCTGAAGAGCAGGCTCTCCTACGGGCGATTCGCCTGACGGGTCAGCCGCGAGCTAACTTGACGCTTTGTACGCTTCCAGTTCTTGATTTTTTAAAGAAACGCGCGAGAGGATCGCTTGATTGGGCCTTCTGTCTCGATGGGGGTGGGATGGATGCTGAAGCGTCTGGTTGGCCTGCGCAGCGCACCGCTAGGGAACTGGTAAGCGACGTCCAAAGGGGTTTTCAAGAGGGGAACGTAGTCTCCGTAAAGGCGACCATTGCAACGGTGCCGAAGCGGGGGCTGCGTTCCCTTTGACGTGCGTGAAGCCTGATGCCCCTCGGTCGGTTCATCCTCCGGTCACAGTAAAGACCACCATCGAGGGTGATGTCCGGCACAACATCAGCGACGTTCAAGCGGCAAGGGAACAACTCGTTCAGTGGACCAAAAGAGGCCCGAAATGGTATCTGGCGGTGCCTGCTTGGCCTCAATTGATGGCAAATTACCCCCACACGTGGCTCGCAGGGCGTTCATAGAGGCTGGTATCGAGGAAGGGACGCTTCTCTACGATCCTGAGGGTTGAAGGGGCTCATAAACGAACCCTAAATCTTATTTTAGAGCAGCGGTATGACCTGAGGCGAGACCCAGACGGGACCTGGACGGTGTTCGACGTGTTCACCGGGCAGCCATTTCGGCCTGATGGTATGACAGCCGTTGGCCTTAACAGAGAATATGCCGACGATCTGGTCGACCTACTGAATGCCGAGGACCTGAAGAGCAGGCTTTCCTAGGGGAGGTTCACCTGATGGCCATCCACTGGTTCAACCCTCCGGTCCCCGTTAAGGGTGAGCGGTCTGGCATGATCTCCAACGTCAACAACGTCGAGGCAGCGGCCGAGCATCTCATCAGGTGGACCAACAAGGGTCCCCACTGGCGACGTGCGGTGAAGTGCTGCGTGGCCACTATCGAGGGCAAGGCGACAGCCCAGGAGGCCAGGAGGTGCTTCAGGCTGGCTGCTATCGAGGAAGGGATGCTCCTCGCTGCGTATGAGCTGGACAACTGAGTACCTGATCCCCCTAGGCCACACGCTGGGAGAAGAACTTCAGGGGTGCCTAGGTCAACGCTCAAGCTCCGTCTTCTTTGTTTCGTCAGTGCCAACCTTCTCTTTAAGGTACAACCTCCTGGCATCCTCCAAGGTCGGGGCAGGGCACTGTTGACCTTGATCAAGGACAAGGGCGTGGATGAAGGCGCGGTCCGCCGCCTCTATCCCGACGGGATTGCCTCGGTCATCCACCGAATGTTTCTCAGCAATCTGCTCAGCGATCACTTCCCGAGCTATCATCCTCGTCCTCTGGACCGGTCCATTCGGAGTCGAGACTGAGCGCGCGAAGCCGTGCGCGGCTCAGCCTATGGTGCTCAAAGTCGGTCAAGGTGGGGTGCCAGCCAAGCTGCCTAGGTTGGCGCATCCTGCGGCCGCGACCAAAGGCGCAACTGCTGCTCTGCCCGAGCATGAACTTTGGGGTAAGCCTTCAGGGCTTGTTGTTCGGTCGCGGTGTATCTCTGGGGTAGTCCTTGGGTTCCAAGACTTTCTGAATTAAGTGGCTCCCCGGGCCGGATTTGAACCAGTGTTGGTTGCATCAACCCTTGCACCCCGCCTGTTTCTGAACGGTGCGAAATGGCGTGGCAGCACGAACGTAGCCGCGATCATTCATTGGCGGCGTTCGGCTCCCCCGAGAGTGCGGGCTGATACCGCCACTTGCGCCAACTACGCTGTCCTCGCTGCTTGGATAGTGTGAAGCATTTCGGGCTTGAGATGCGTATACCGCCGCAACATCTTCCAATCCTTGTGGCCCGTGACCAGAGCTACCTGTTCGATCTTGAATCCAGCTTCGAAGAGGCGGCTTGTTCCTTCATGCCGCAAGTCGTGAAAGTGAAGGTCGTGGATGCCCAAGTCAACGCATCCTCGACGGAAAGCGGTGCCGACTGACCTATGGTTGAACGGGAAAATTCGATCATCGTCATTGCTGCGCTTTGCGCGCTGCTCCTCAACGATGGCCCACGCATCGTATCCAGTTACCGCGAACAGCGGTATGCGCTGATTGTTGCCCTTCTTGTGCCGAGGGTCTTTCCGGTCACGGATCAGAAGCATCCGCGTGCGCGTTTCCAGATCGGACCAACGTGCTTTGCAGATTTCCTCCTGGCGCATCGCGGTTGCGACGGCGAAACGTATGATCTGGCTAACCGGTGCAATCTGACGAGGGTTTGCATCGAAGTGGGCGATCAGCCTGTCCAACTCATCCTGGGTAGGCCGCCTGTCGCGCTCATGCCCTTTGCCAATAAGACCAAGCCGCTTTAGGGCGATACGCGCGAGATCCACCGGTTCGACTTTGACCGGCAGGCCGTGCACCGCAGCAGCGTGGGACAGGATGAGTTTTATCAGGCCGATGTCGATGCCGAGAGTCACCGGTCCGGCGCCTTGGGCGGCGCGATCGCGGCCGAAACGAATGAGCCGCTCGCGATCGAGAGCCGCCATATTGCACTTGCCAAGATGTCTTCGCAGCATGTCGAGTGTCGCGGCCTTGGAGCGGAGAGGGGACTTGCCTACATCGCACATGTCGTCGATATGAAGGTCGATGAGTTCGCCGAAGGTCTTCAGGCGCGCTACGCGGGACTTGGTCGGCGTCTCACCTCGATCGACCTGGCGCTCGGTTTCGGTGGCCCAACGCCGGGCGTCGTCTCGGCGCAGGAAGGTCTCGCTGACGTAGCGACCTTTGCGACGGACTTGGACACGCCAGGAACCGGACGGGAGTTTTGTGTAGGTGGCCATTTTTTCGTGTGCGCTCCGTGTGCACTGAGAGATCGAAACGTGGCGAAAAGGGTCGTATTCTGGCGTAAATTCGTGTGCACTCGTCAGGTTCTAAGGATTTGATGTTAAAGAAAAAATGCTGAGAAATCAAGATGATAGAATGGCCGTGGCCCCGATGATGGACTGGACGGACCGGCATTGCCGGTTCTTCCACCGCCAGCTGTCGAGCCATGCGCTGCTTTACACCGAGATGGTGGTGGCCGACGCCGTCATCCATGGCGCACGCGAGCGGCTGCTCGGCTTCGATGCGTCAGAACATCCGGTCGCGCTGCAGCTCGGCGGCTCGGATCGCGAAAAACTTGCCGAGGCGGCGCGCATCGGCGAGGCCTTTGGCTATGACGAGATCAACCTCAATGTCGGCTGTCCGTCAGACCGCGTCCAGTCGGGCACGTTCGGCGCCTGCCTGATGAAGGTGCCGGACCTCGTTGCCGGCTGTGTCGCGGCGATGAAGGCGGCGGTGACAATTCCCGTGACCGTCAAATGCCGCATCGGCGTCGACGAGCAGGATCCGGAGCCGGCCCTCGATGCGTTGGCGGATGGAGTTTTCGACGCCGGCGCCGACGCATTGTGGGTGCATGCACGCAAGGCGTGGCTGGAAGGGCTGAGCCCCAAGGAAAACCGTGACATCCCGCCGCTCGACTACAACAGGGTCTATCGGCTGAAGGCTAGAAAACCTAACGAATTCATTGGCATCAATGGCGGCATTCAGACGATCAAAGAGGCGTTGGCGCATCTCGGCCATGTCGACGGCGCCATGCTTGGCCGCGCCGCCTACCACACGCCCGGCATTCTGGCTGGCGTCGATGCCGCTTTCTACGGCGTCCAGTCCGAGCCCTTCGATTTCGCCGCGCTGATCGATACGATGGCGGACTATGCGGCACGTCATATCGAGCTGGGTGGGCGGCTTGGACATGTCACCCGCCACATGGTCGGACTGTTCCATGGCTTGCCCGGCGCGCGCCGCTACCGGCAGATCCTGTCCACCGACGCGACAAAACCCGGCGCCGGCCCGGACGTGCTGAAGGCGGCTTTCGCGGCCGTCGAACTCGGCGGAGCGGCAGCCGAAGCGGCTTGAGATTCCGGGATCAGTCCCTGAGGATCATGCGGTCGCCGCGCACGTCAAAACCCGACAATGAACCGATGAAGTTCATGCCGAGCAGGCTCTGGCTGAGCATGCCGGGTGCGGCGATCATCACCGACATATCCCTGCGCGTGATGCCGCCGATCGCAATCTGATCGGTTTTCACGGCCGCGGCGCGTGCCATGCCGTTGGCGGTCGAAACCGGTATGGTGTAGTTGAGCGCCGCTGGATTGAATCCGGCGGCTTGTGCGTCTTCGGACGTCAGCACGGTGCTGGTCGCGCCGGTATCCACCACGGCCCGGACCGGGTTGCCGTTGACCAGGATGCGCGCTTCGAAATGGCCGTTGTCCGCCTTGTCGAGCGTTACGGTGGCGTGACCGTCTTCGATACCCAGGGCCAGCGGACTGCCGGGAACAAGGCCCGCGGTCACCCGGCTGGCGACATCCTGCAGCTCATAGCGGTACTGATAGCCGGCGATCAGCGCGAGCGCGATGGCCGCCCAGGCGCCTAAGTTGCGGGCCATGGCGCCCAGGGGTCGGCCCGAGCGAAGCAGGCCGGCGCCGATAAGGGCGCCAAAGGCGCCGAGCCAGATCAGCCGGCTGAAATCGTTGTTCTCCACGCCGAGGGTGCTGCCGGCGGAATCGTTGAGCATGAGCAGGACTGCCCCCACCCCGATCGCGGCCATCAATATCCAGAACAACCGGCTCATCCGCACCTCACGACAGCGCGTCGCGTTCGCGCGCCATGCGGGTGCGGCGCGTTTCCCGGCGCGGCCGGCGCTCGACCGTTTCCAGCCGGGCCGGCAATTCAGCCATGACGCTGCGGCGCGTTTCCGGCGTCATCCCGATCCAGGCGCCGATTTCCTCGCGCGTGCGGCCGCACCCGAAACAGAAGCCGGTTTTCATGTCGATCGAACAGACCAGGATGCACGGGGATTCGATGGCCGTCATGACTTTCTCTTGGGCTTCCATCCGCAATCCCTTGTTCCACCTCCACATGGTGCAACGGCAAAGCCAATGCAAGCCCTCGCGATTGCGCCCTTCGGGGCCGGCTTTGCGGCAAATGCAGGCCCATCATCCCAGAGGTTGTGCCAACCCCGCAAGGCGGCTATGCCGCTTACCAAATCCAGGGAATGATCGATAACAAGATGACCAGCGCACTGCCTTTCGACGATTTTCGCAACCTGTTGGCCAATCTGCCGGCGGCCGACACGGCAGCCGAGACCCGCGTGCGCACGCTGTTTGCCAAGGCCGAACCGGGCAATTCGCTTGGCCGCATCGAGGACATCGCCGCCTGGCTGGCCGCCTGGAGCGGGCGGGCTCCGCCCGCGGTGACAAGACCGCTGATGGCGGTCTTTGCCGGCAATCACGGCGTCACGCGCCACGGCATTTCGCCACGGCCGGTGGCGGCGACCGCCAACGCGGTCGAACTTTGCGCCGCCGGAGGTGCCGCGATCAACCAGATCTGCATTGCCTACGATCTCGGGCTTAAGGTTTTCGATCTTGCCCTGCACATCCCGACCGCCGACATCACCTGTCGTGCCGCACTGGATGAGCGCGGCTGTGCCGCCACCATGGCCTTTGGCATGGAAGCGATAGCGGGCGGTACCGATCTCTTGTGCCTTGGTGATCTCGGCGTCGGCAACTCCACCGTCGCCGCAGCCTTGTTTGCGGCGCTGTTCGGGGGCGGGGGCGCCGACTGGGCCGGCCCGGGGTCAGGCGCCGATACGGCGATGCAGGCACGCAAGGCGGACGTGGTCGATGCGGCGCTGGCTTTTCATGGCGGCCATCTCGGCGACCCGCTCGAGGCGCTGCGCCGGGTCGGCGGCCGGGAATTCGCGGCGATCGCCGGTGCCATTCTGGCCGCGCGGATGCAGAAGATCCCGGTGCTGCTCGACGGATTGGCGGCGACGGCAGCCGCAGCGGTACTGCATGGCGTCAATCCCGCCGCGCTCGACCATTGCCTGCTGGCCAGCCTGTCGCCGGAACCCGCGCATGCACGCGCCGCCCAACGGCTCGGCTTGCGCCCGTTGCTTGATCTGGGCATCAGCCATGGCGAAGGGGCAGGGGCCGCCCTTGCCGCGGGTCTGGTCAAGGCCGCCGCGCTGACCAGTTCGGGCATGGCTGCGGCGGTACGCGGTTAGGGCTTGAGGTATTACCGCCGTCGAGCCGCCACCGCTGCTGTCGGCAGTGCTGGCAATTCCTCCATCACCCGGCTCAGCGGGAAGATGGCGATCGCCTCGGTGCCTTCGCGCAGCTTGGAATGAAGTTCGAACTCGCCGCCATGCATTGCGAGCAGCCCTTGCACGATCGGCAGGCCAAGCCCGGTGCCTTGCTCGGCGCTCTTGATGGCGATGGAGCCCTGGCCGAAGGCGGAAAGCACGATCGGGATCTCGTCTTCCGGTATGCCCGGGCCATTGTCCTTGATCGAAATGTATTGTCCGCCGCCCGCCGTCCAACCGACACGGACACGGATTTCGCCGCCGGTGGCGGTGAATTTTATCGCGTTCGACAGAAGGTTGAGCGTGATCTGCCGCACGGCCCGTTCATCGGCGAACAGCCGAGGCAGCTCGTGCTCGAAATCCTGGACGACACGGATATCCTTGTTGCGCGCCCTCAACTCCATCATGTGACAGCAGTCCTCGACGATACCAAGCAGCATCACCGGCTCTTCATTGAGCTGGTAGCGGCCGGCCTCGATGCGTGACAGGTCGAGAATCTCGTTGATCAGGTCGAGCAGATGCTGGCCGGATTCGTGCACGTCATGGGCGTAGTCACGATAGGTGGGATTGCTCATCGGTCCCAGCACCTCGTTCGACATCACCTCGGAAAAACCGAGAATGGCGTTGAGCGGCGTGCGCAATTCGTGGCTCATCGAGGCGAGGAACCGCGATTTCGCCAGATTGGCGTCCTCGGCCCGCCGCCGCGCTTCGTCCGACATCGATTTCGCCGTCTCCAGTTCGGCGATCAGCGCATCCTTTTCGGAGCGGAACGACAGCATCATCAGGGACGAGTGGTTGAGATGACGGGCCACATAGGCGAAGAACGGCAGCGACACGACCAGCAGCGCGGCCATGATCGCCTCGACCGGCATCCATAGCTTGGCGCCGGCATAGGCGTAGAGCGCCACGGGAACGGCAAAGGTCGCCAGCAGCGCGCCCCGCAGAGACGAGGTCATCACCGCGGTCGCCGCCATGGCGAACAACAGCACCACGGCCTTGACGATGTGGAACGGATCGACCTCGCAGACGCTGCAGCCAAGCCACACGAACCAAGCCCAGCCGAGACCGCACAGGAAATGGCCGATCAGGAATTCCCGCCGTGCTTGCAAAGGGTTGAGCTCGGAAGCTTCAGTGCGCTCGATGCGCCGCGCCATGAAGGCAACGATAGTGTAGCAGGTTAGCGTGAACAGCGCCCAAAGCCCGATCTCATTGCCGATTCCGGCCAGCCGGCCACCCGCGGCAATCGCCAGCACGAGAAGCGGGATGGCGATGGCGCCGCTTGTCATCGCTCGGGCATGCAGCTTCAGCAGTTCGCGATCGAAATCGGGATTGCCGGCCTGCTGCGAAAGACGGTCACGCGTCTTGCGCACCGCGCGCGCGACATCGCTGTTGCGATGGCGTTTCCTGCGGTCCACAATGAACTTGTCCGCTGTGTTCGAGCGTTGCAAGGGCATCAAAACTTCAATTTATGCGAGCAGCGGTTTCCAAGTGTTAAGCTACGTTCGAATGATTAACCAACCGTTTGCCATATGAGCCGTTCATGGTCGCCGAGGCCGCGCCGGCGATACGTTGCGCGCCCCAGAAGCCTGTGGCGCCGGCTGGTGGATTACGGGCTTGCCGTCATCATCCTCGGACTGCTGATCCTGCTGGCGGCCCGCCTCGACCGGGTGGAGACACGCAAGACGCAAGGCGTGGCAATCATCAACGACGGCGATTCGATCACGCTTGGCACCGAGCGTATCCGCATGCGCGGCATCGATGCTCCGGAATATACGCAGACCTGCCGCAAGAACGGCGCGGACTATTCCTGCGGCACGCTTGCGCGTCAGTCGCTCGTTCGCCTGATCGCCGGCAAGCCCGTCTCTTGTACCGGCTGGCAGCGTGATCGTTATGGCCGGCTGCTCGGCGACTGCAC
>NZ_RZQE01000185.1:0-10904 GCF_004022955.1 Mesorhizobium sp. M7A.F.Ca.US.002.01.1.1
CTGCCTGGCTGCCTGCATCCAGCGGCCGATGCTGTTGCCTTGCGGCGCGAAGGCCAGCGTCACTTCCGCCGGCAGCTTGGCGATGGCCGCCTGGGTGCCGGTCTGCGAAACCGAAAGCCCACCGATGACGATCGCCACCCGTGCGCCGCGCCCGCCCGACCAGGGCCGCGCATAGACGTCGAACGGCCGCCTGCCATCGGCGGCGCGCACCGGCAACGGCCCGGTCTCGCTGGCCTCGATCAGCGCCTTGTCGGGAATATGCGCGACCTTCAGGTTCTGGCCGACGGTCGACGGGTCGCGAATGACGATCGCTGCCTTGGGCGGCCCATCGCCCTCCTCCGTCTGCACATGGATGATCTGCGGCCCACCTGATTTGACCGGCGCCTCCGGCTTCGGTGCCGCCGGGGCCAATGCAGGCGGCGCGGCGGCAGGTTCGGCCGCCGCGGTCACTTTCAGCGTTGAAACGGCAACCTCTTGCGGCTTACGAAACGGCTTTTCCCTGAGCGCGATCGCGCCGGAGATGCCTGCCACCACCAGCACGGCCACTGTCGCCATGATCGCACCGCCGCTGAGCTTGCCGGCGGCGCGCGGCGGCCGGACTGCCTGTCCGAGCGGGCGTTCGATGTCCTTGCCGATATCAGTCAAGCGTAATCCCCGGGCGCATGGCTCCGAAGGCGAAGCCACTTCGAAACGGCATGCGCGAATTCATCAATCCCGGCGCACCCCCGCGCCATGCCTTGGGAGCTTTGCCTCGCCCCCGAATCAAACTGCCGGAACCTTTCGGTCCCGGCAGCATCGCATTGCTTCCATCATGCTCAAACAGAAAGATGGAGCGGCGCGTGCGCCGCTCCAGATCCCTACTGGTTGAGAACCGCCTTTTGCGGATTGGGCGGGAAGGACGGATCGGTCTTCTGGCCACGCAGCAGCTGCTCGGCATAGATGAGCTGCAGATCGTCTTTCGGATCCGGCGGCACATAGGCCGCAGAGCCCGAACCCGTCGTGCTCTCGTCGGCGCCCTTGATATGGCCCTTGAGATCGGATTCGCCACGCGTCAGATCCCTGCCCTGCAGTTCCGGCGGCAGTGGCTGTTCGACCTTGATGTCGGGCGTGATGCCCTTGCCCTGGATCGACTTGCCGGACGGCGTGTAATAGAGCGCCGTCGTCAGCCTGAGCGCACCATTCTCGCCGAGCGGAATGATGGTCTGCACCGAACCCTTGCCGAAGGACTGCGTGCCGACCACCGTGACGCGGCGCAGGTCCTGCAGCGCGCCGGCGACGATTTCCGAGGCACTGGCCGAACCGCCATTGACCAGGACGATCATCGGCTTGCCGTTGATGTCGTCGACCTGCTTGGGCTTGGCGTCGAAGCGGGTGACGTCCTTGGGGTCGCGGCCGCGCGTCGAGACGATCTCGCCGCGGTTGAGGAAGGCATCGGACACGCTCACCGCCTGGTCGAGCAGGCCACCCGGATTGAGGCGGAGATCCAGAACGTAGCCCTTCAGCTTGTCGTCGGGAATCTGCTTCTTGATGGTGTCGATGGCGTTCTCGAGGTCGTCGTAGGTCTTTTCGGTGAAGGAGGTGATCTTCATGTAGCCGATGTCGTTCTCGACCCGGAACTTGACCGCCTTGACCTTGATGATGTCGCGCACGACCGTCAGTTCGATCGGCTTGTCGGCGCCCTGGCGCAGGATGGTCAGCTTGATCGGCGTGTTGACCAGGCCGCGCATCTTGTCGACCGCATCGTTGAGGGTCAGGCCGCGAACCTCTTCGCCGTCGATCTTGGCGATGTAGTCGCCGGCCAGCACGCCTGCCTTGGCAGCCGGCGTGTCGTCGATCGGCGTGATCACCTTGACCAGATCGTTCTCCATGGTGACTTCGATGCCGAGGCCGCCGAACTCGCCCTTGGTCTGGACGCGCATATCCTGCGCCTGCTCGGCATTCATGTAGGAGGAGTGCGGGTCAAGCGAAGCCAGCATGCCGTTGATGGCATTCTCGACCAGCGACTTGTCGTCGGGCGGCGTCACATACTGTGCCCGCACGCGCTCGAAGATATCGCCGAAGATCGCCAGTTGCTTGTAGGTCTCCGACCCTGCAGCGTTCGCCGCCGAGCCGGGTGCGCCATAGACCAGGCTCATGGCGGACGCGCCCATCAGCGCACCGGCAAACAGAAGCGACAGTTTCCGCATTATTCACGTCCTTCCAGAAAAACGGTCCGCCCACCATGGGGCCGGATCGACGGGTTTTCCATCCTTGCGGAACTCGACATAGAGTTCCGGCGTGGCATTTCCATTCTTCGAAACCGAGGTGCTCGCCACCCGGGCCTCTCCCATCGCACCGATCGGCTCTCCTGCAAGCACTGATTGACCGGTCGCGACGCTGATTCTGCTCATCCCCGCCAAAACGACATGATAGCCGTCGCCTGCGTTCAGGATCAAGAGTTGACCATAAGAGCGAAACGGCCCCGCATAAAGCACATTTCCATCTGCCGGCGCGGTAACGATGGCTCCCGATTGTGTCGCAACCATGTCGCCTAGCATCACCGCGCCGTTACCGTCGTCGGCGCCGAATCGCCGCTTGATGCGGCCGGTCACCGGCAGTGCGATCTGTCCCTGCAGCGCCGAAAAGGGCACCGCGGCGGCAAGTTGGTTGCTTTCCGGAACGGGCAGCGACGCCAGTTCCGCCGGCGCGGATGTCTTGTCGCCATCCGCCGTCTTCTGCTCAGCGGCCTTGGCGGCATCGGCGGCCTTGCGGCTCTTGTCGGCCTGCGCTTCGAGCGAGGCGATCAACTCTTTCAGGCTGCCGGCCTTGGCCGCCAGCGCTTCGGATCGCTGCTTTTCCGCGGCCATTTGCGTTTGCGTGTCGGCTTCGAGCTTCTGCTTGGCCTCCAGCAGCATGCCGAGCCGCTTCTTTTCCGCCGTCTGGTCGCCGACCGCCGCCGTCAGCCGCGCCCGTTCGGCCTCGATCGACGCCGTAATCCTGGTCTGTTCCTTGAGATCGGCAAGCAGGCTATCGGTCTGCTGGCGCAGTTCCGGCACCACCGCGCCGAGCAGGATGGCGCTGCGCACCGACGACAGCGCGTCCTCGGGCTTGACCAGGATCGCCGGCGGCGGGTTGAGGCCCATGCGCTGCAGCGCGCCCAGCACTTCGGCCAGAACGTCGCGCCGCGCCATCAGCGAGGCGCGGATCTTCTGTTCCTGGCCCTTCAACCCTTCCAGCCTGGCGCCGATGTCCTCGATGTCCTGGCCGAGCTTCTGCTCGGTCATCGCCGACTGGATCAATGCGGCGGTGATCGAGGCGTGATCCTTCTTGATCGTCGCGATGTCGGCGGAGAGCTTGGCCAATCGTTCCGACGACAGCGAGATCTCCTTCGAGACCCGTTCATATTCGGCCCGGCTCTGGTCCGGATCGGGAGCCATGTCGAGCGTGTTTTCCGCCCGCCCCACATGCAGCGACAGCACAAGCACCGCCGCCGCGATGCCGCAGCGCGCGCACCATGAGCCCGTTCTTGATTTTCTGTCTTCAGACATTGAAGCCCGACTCTATGCGTGGCTTCGTTAACGAACAATCAACCATGTTCGAAACCGCCCACTCGATGCAATGTTACGTTGGCATTGGGGCGGAAATCCGGGTGTGTCGCACCAATTCACCGGCTTACGAGCGATGGTAGGGATGTCCCGAAAGGATGGTGGCCACACGATAAAGCTGCTCTCCCAGCATCACGCGCACCAGTTGATGCGGCCATGTCAGCAATCCGAACGACATCACCAGTTCGGCCTGGTCGCGCAGCGACTGATCGTGGCCGTCGGCGCCGCCGATGGCGATGATCAGCGCCTTGCGGCCACCGTCACGCAACAGGCCGAGGCGCCCGGCGAAATCTTCCGAGGAAAAGCTTTTGCCGCGTTCGTCGAGCAGGATCAGCGCGGTGCCGGGCTGCAACTGCGTCTGCAGTTTCTGGCCTTCCTCACGCCGGCGCTCGTTGGCGGTCTGGCCGCGCCCCTCGGCTATTTCGGCAATGCCGCCAAATTCAAGCCCCACCGCCGGGCCGCTCTTGGCGAAGCGCTCGAAATAGCGGTCGGCCAGCAGCTTCTCGGGGCCGGCTTTCATCCGGCCCACGGCATGAACTGATATCTTCATCCTTGCCTTGTAAGCCGCGCGAACGACTTAGTGGAGCGTTTCTTCCTCGAGGTCCGGCGCCTGCCACATCTTTTCGAGATTGTAGAATTCGCGGACTTCGGGGCGGAAGACATGGACGATGATGTCGCCAGAATCGATCAGGACCCAGTCGGCGCCGGACAGCCCCTCGACGCGCGCGGTGCCGAGACCGGCATCCTTGATCGCTTTGAGAAGATGATCGGCGACAGCCGCGACATGACGGTGCGATCGGCCCGAAGCGACGACCATATAGTCGCCGAGGCTCGATTTCCCCTGGATGTCGATGGAGACAATATTTTCGGCCTTGGAGTCTTCCAGACTGGCAAGGACTGTCTTGATGGCGCGGGACACGGCGTCGTCTACGCTGATCCTGGCCGGCGAAGGCATGATATCGGCCTTCTTCCGCAGTGCTGTTCTCAGTGTATTTCCTTTCGCAGCAAGAACAACCAAATCACCCCTTGAAGCAGGTGACACCACTTAGATAGGCAGAGTTCCCTGACAGTTTCAAGACGGGACCCTGCCTCGCACGAACGTATTGTCGCTCCTGTGGTTCCGCCGCACACCGGAAAAGATCGGAACCCTCGCCGTCGGCATGGGTTATCGGCTCACCGACCAACCGGATTTCCCCCATGCCGATCGACCCGCAAAACGCCTTCCTCAGCGTCCAGGCTGGCCTCGCCCAACTGAGCACGCTGATTGTTTCCTACTCCTTCTCGGCCATCGGTGCCGTTATCCTCTTGATCGTCGGCTATATCGTCGCCGGCCTTGCCGAACGTTCGATCTTCGCCGGTCTCGGCCATATCCATGGTTTCGACGCGACGTTGCGGCATTTCTTCTCCAAGATCGTCCGCTATGCCATCCTGATCCTCGTCACCATCATGGTGCTCGGCCAGTTCGGCGTGCAGACGGCCTCGATCATTGCCGCGATCGGTGCCATTGGCCTCGCCATCGGCCTGGCGTTGCAAGGCACGCTGCAGAACATCGCGGCCGGCATCATGCTTCTGGCGCTGCGGCCGTTTCGCATCGGCGAGTCCGTCGAGGTCGGTTCGATTGCCGGTACGATCGAGGAGATCGGCCTGTTCGCAACCAAGCTCAGGACGGCCGACGGGGTCTACATATTGGCGCCCAACTCGACGCTGTGGAACCAGCCGGTGCGCAACTTTTCGCGCAATGGCGTGCGCCGTAGCGACATCACGCTCAGCATCGGCTCCTGGAACGACATCGACAGGGCCCAAAAGACCTTGCTTGCCATTGCCGCCGCCGAACGGCGGGTCAAGCGTGAGCCGGCACCGATCGCTTTCGTCGCGACATTGGGCGACAGCACTGTTTCGATTGCCTTGCGCTACTGGACATCGTCGGCCGACTTCTTCGCCACCCAGACCGATCTCACCAAGCGCGCCAAACAGGAATTCGATAGCGAAGGCATATCGATCCCGCTGCCGCCACCGGAAGCCCCGTCGCCGGAAGCCCGTCGACAATAGTCGGGTGGCTCAGTGCCGGCCCTCATCGTCCGGTGCGAAGGCGAGTTCGACCGGCAACGGCGCCTGCGCCGTCATCGGTGCGAAACTGCCGGTTTCGCCGACCGGGACCGCACGCGTCGTGAACACACGCAAAAGCACGAACAGGCAGAAGGCTGCGGCGATGAGAACAGCCACATAGATGAAAGCCTGCGTTCCGAAGACGGCCGACAGCGCCGTCACGATGCCGGGCACGACGAAGCCCGACAGCGACCAGGCAAACAAAAGCGAACTGGACAGCGCCACCATGTCGTCCTTGCCGGCGCGGTCGGCGGCGTGCGCACTGGCCAGCGAATAGATCGATTCCGAAGCGCCGTCCCACACGATATAGATCACAACCAACGCGGCCAGCGCGCCGCCATCGAACCCGAGTGCAAACAGGCCGGCGACCATGGCGAGCGCGGATGCGGCGATCAGCACATAGCGGCGGTCGGTTCGGTCGGAAATCCAGCCAAGCGGGATCTGCAGGATCAGCGTGCCGAGAGGCATCGCCGAAAGCAGCAGCGCCACGTCGGCCTGGCTGTAGCCCTTGGCCGTGGCGTGGATCGGTGCGAAGCCAGCAATCGACATCGACAGGCCGCCGACGGCAAGCATGCCGGCGACGCCGACCGGTGAAACCCGCCAGGCACGGCGCAGCGCCACCGAGGCCGCCTGCGGCGCCGGCGGCTGGGCAAGTTTGGTCATCCCGACAGGGAGGATCGACAGCGCGGTGAAGACGATGCCGATCAGCGGCGCATCCGCTGTCCTGATATCGACCAGCGCTAGCGTCGCGTAGCCGACGCCGAGCCCGGCGACATAGGCAACGTAGAAGAAAGCCATCACCCGGCCGCGGATGGCGTTGGCAACCGCATCGTTCAGCCAGCTCTGCGCGACGATGAACAGGCCGCATATGGCAAAGCCGTAGAGCGCGCGGGCGGCTATCCACAGCAGCGGAAGGACCCCGGCGCCGACAGCGGCGTTGGCCAGCGCGATCAGCGCCGACAGCACCATGAAGGCGCGGGCATGGCCGACCCTTCGCACCAGCGGTCCGGTCAAGATGCAGCCGGCGAGCCCGCCGGCCGAAAGCCCGGTGATGATCAGCCCGGCCCAGGTCGGATCGAAACCCTCGGCGCCAAGCCGGACCGGGATGTAGGCAAACATCAGCCCGTTGCCGACGGCAATCAGCGCCATCGACACGATGACGCTGGCAATCGCGATCAGCGGCGTGGGCTCGGCGCCCTGCTCGGCTTCGCTGCGGTTTTTCCTGGGAATCGACATGCCTGCTCAGGATTGCCCATGAAACGGGCAAAGGAAGCGATAAAAGCGACATGGCCGGGCGGCCGGGCTCACCCCTTCGCCAGCTTGCGGATCGCGCTCGATGACAGCGACGAGCGCGGGCCGTGAATGAAGGTCCAGGCCGGCGCCTTCATGCGGGCAAGCCGCGGCGCATCGCCCTCGTCGATGCGGGCATAGTCGAAGGTCTTGGCGACGACCGAGGACAGGAACGACAGCGTCGCGCCCGGGCGGTCGATGACGGCGATCGGGAAGGTCATGACGATCTCGCGCCAGCGCTGCCACCGATGGAAATCGCGCAGACTGTCGGCACCCATGATCCAGACGAAATCGACACCGGGATTGCGCGCCTTGACCAGCGCCAGCGTATCGGCGGTGTAGCGGACGTGATGGGCGGCTTCGAAAGCGGTGACCTTGATCTTCGGGTTCTTGGCGATCTGTTCCGACAGCTGCAGCCGTTCGCCCAGCGGCGCCAACTCCCTGGTGTTCTTCAGCGGATTGCCCGGCGTCACCATCCACCACAACTGGTCGAGCGCCAGGCGTCTGAGCGCGATCTCGGCGACCAGCGCATGGCCGGCATGCGGCGGATTGAACGAGCCGCCGAACAGGCCGACGGCGAGGCCTTTCTCGGCGTGCGGCATTTTGAAATAGTGGGAGGGGATAGCCTCCTTACCCGCCCCTTGTGGGGAGGGTCGATCCGCGAAGCGGAGCGGGGTGGGGGTATCGCGGAATTCAGCGTCGTCCCCCCACCCGGCCCGCTATGCTCGCCACCCTCCCCACAAGGGGAAGGGTAAGACCAGCGCTCAAGGTCTCACCTGTCCCGACCCGCGCACACGGTATTTGAACGACGTCAGCTGTTCGACGCCCACCGGTCCGCGCGCATGCATCTTGCCGGTGGCGATGCCGATCTCGGCTCCCATGCCGAACTCGCCGCCGTCGGCGAACTGCGTCGATGCGTTGTGCAGCAGGATCGCCGAATCGATCTCGTTGAAAAACCGCTCGACGGCTTGCGCATCCTCGGCGACGATCGCCTCGGTGTGATGCGAGGAAAACGTCTCGATATGCTCGATCGCACCACCGATACCGTCGACCAGTTTTACCGCGATGATGGCATCGAGATATTCTGTCACCCAATCGGCATCGGTCGCCGGTTTGGCGTCGAAAAACACTTTCAGCACCTCGGTATCGGCATGGATTTCGCAGCCGGCCGCGCGCAGCGCGTCGAGGATCGGCACCAGATGCGTGGAGGCAACCGCCCGGTCGACGAGCAGCGTCTCGGCGGCACCGCAGACGCCGGTGCGCCGCATCTTGGCGTTGACGGCGATCCGCACCGCCATATCGAGCTTGGCGGAACGGTCGATGTAGAGATGGCAGATGCCTTCGAGATGGGCGAAGACCGGGACCCGCGCCTCGGCCTGCACCCGTCCGACCAGGCTTTTGCCGCCGCGCGGGATAATGACGTCGAGGTTGCCGCCCAACCCCTTCAGCATCTCGCCGACGGCGGCGCGGTCGGTGGTCGGCACCAGCTGGATGGCATCCTCCGGCAGGCCCGCTTGCTTCAGCCCTTCGACCAGGCAGGCGTGGATGGCGGCGGAAGAATTGAGCGAATCCGAACCGCCGCGCAGGATCACCGGATTGCCGGCCTTGAGGCACAGCGCGCCGGCATCGGCGGTGACGTTCGGGCGGCTCTCATAGATGACGCCGACGACGCCGAGCGGCGTGCGCACGCGCTCGATATGCAGACCGTTCGGCCGGTCCCACTGCGCGATCACGTCGCCAACCGGATCCCGCAGCGCGGCGATTTCGCGGATGCCGTTGGCCATGGCGCGGATGCGCGCCGGATCGAGCTTCAGCCGGTCCATGAAGGAGGTGGAAAGCCCGGATTCATGACCATTCGAAACATCGATGGCGTTGGCGTCGAGAATGTCCTGCTCACGGGCCACGATCGCCTCGGCCATGGCCAGCAGTGCGGCGTTCTTGGCGGCGGTCGTGGCAATGGCCAGCGGCCGGGCGGCAGCGCGGGCGCGCCGGCCGATATCGGCCATCAGCGCGACAGTGTCATCCCCGGATTTTTCATGCAGTTTCAGCATGGCTCATCCTCCGCTTACATCGCCACCGACCGTGACTTGGTCACCGGCCCCTGTTTGGTCGCCGGCCCGTACTTGGTCACCCGAATGGCTCACCACAAGGTCGTCGCGGTGGATCATCGCCGAACGCGCCTCGTAGCCGAGCACGGTTTCGATCTCGGCCGTCTTCAGGCCCGCGATCCTTACGGCATCGGCGGCATCATAGGCAACCAGCCCGCGCGCGATCTCGCGGCCCTCGGGCGACAGGATCGCCACCGTGTCGCCGCGCGAGAAATTGCCGCTGACCAGCTTGACGCCGGCCGGCAGCAACGATTTGCCCGACAGCAGCGCGCCGATGGCGCCGGCATCGACCGTAAGCCGGCCGGCCGGCTCGAGCTGGCCGGCGATCCAGGTTTTGTAGCCCTTGACCGGGTTGCTGCTCGGCCGAAAGAAAGTAGCGCGCTCGCCGCGTTCGATCGCCATCAGCGGCGACAGCCGAGTGCCCGACGTGATGATCATCGCGGTGCCGGCGGCGGTCGCGATCTTGCCGGCATCGAGCTTCGTGCGCATGCCGCCGCGCGACAGCTCGGAAGCGGCCGCACCCGCCATCGCCTCGATATCAGGCGTGATGCGGTCGACCACCGGAATGAATTTGGCGTTGGGGTCGCGCGCCGGCGGCGCGGTGTAGAGCCCGTCGATGTCGGAAAGCAGCACCAAAAGATCGGCGCCCATCATGGTGGCGACGCGGGCCGCCAGCCGGTCATTGTCGCCGTAGCGGATTTCGGAAGTCGCCACCGTGTCGTTCTCGTTGATGACCGGCACTGCCTTCATCTTCAAGAGTGTCGAGATCGTCGCCCGCGCGTTGAGATAGCGGCGGCGCTCCTCGGTGTCGCCGAGCGTCAGCAGGATCTGGCCCGATTTCAGGCTGCCCTTGCCGAGCGCGTCCGACCAGGCGCCGGCCAGCGCGATCTGTCCCACGGCTGCCGCCGCCTGGCTCTCCTCCAGTTTCAGGGCTCGCTTGCCGAGGCCAAGGATGGTGCGGCCAAGCGCGATGGCGCCGGACGACACGACGAGGATTTCAGCGCCGCCCTGGGCCAGCCCGGCAATGTCGTCGGCGAGCGAAGCCAGCCAGTCGCGCTTCAGGCCCGTCGTGCGGTCGACGAGCAGCGCCGAGCCGATCTTGACGGTGATGCGCCGATATTTTCTCAGCGACTGCATGACCCTATTTGTCCCAGCGCGTCTCGACCGGCGCCGCGATCTGCGCGCGCGCCTCAGCAATCACCGCCATCAGCGCCCGCTGCACCGCCTCGACGCCCTCGCCGGTGACCGCCGACAACAGCATCGGCGCGCGGCCGGCAGCGCGTTTCAGCGAGGCGACCTTCTTCTTGCGCGCATCGGCGTCGAGCGTGTCGACCTGGGAAAGCGCCAGGATCTCGACCTTGTCGGTGAGGCCATGGCCATAGGCGTCGAGCTCGGCTCGCACGGTCTTGTAGGCCTTGCCCGGATTTTCCTCCTGCGCCGAAACCAGATGCAGCAGCACACGCGTGCGCTCGACGTGGCCAAGGAAGCGATCGCCGATGCCGACGCCCTCATGCGCGCCTTCGATGAGGCCCGGAATGTCGGCGATGACGAATTCGCGCGCGTCGATGCGGGCAACGCCGAGGCCGGGATGCAGCGTCGTGAAGGGATAGTCGGCGATCTTCGGCTTGGCTGCGGTGACCGCCGCCAGGAATGTCGACTTGCCGGCATTGGGCAGCCCGACCAGCCCGGCATCGGCGATCAGCTTCAGCCGCAGCCAGATGTTGAGCTCTTGCCCCGGCAGGCCGGGATTGGCGCGGCGCGGCGCCTGGTTCGTCGAGGTCTTGAAATGCTGGTTGCCGAAACCGCCATTGCCGCC
>NZ_RZQE01000186.1:0-10772 GCF_004022955.1 Mesorhizobium sp. M7A.F.Ca.US.002.01.1.1
GCCCTGTGCGACATCCAGGTCGGCCCTCAGTGCCAAGCCGCCTTCGACGCCATCGTTTCGAAGCTCGGGCGTATCGACACGCTGATCAATTGCGCCGCGATCTACCCTCGCCGCCCGCTCCTCGAGATCAGCGACGCCGATTGGGATGCCTCCAACGGCATCAACATCAAGGGCACTTATCACATGATGGTGGCAGCCGTTCGCCACATGCAATCGCAGGAGCCGAAGAGCCATGTGCGTGGCCGGATCGTCAACCTGACCTCTGTCGATGCCTTCAAGGCGCATCCGCAGAACGCCCACTATGCGGCAACCAAGGCCGCCGTGGTCAGCCTGACGCGCTCCTTTGCCCATGACGTCGCAAAACACGGGATCCTGGTCAATTCGGTGGCCCCCGCAGGCATGGCCACGGAGCGGGCCAAGGCCCTCGGCTTCCTCGAGGAACTGGCCAAGGCGAGCCCGCTGGGTCGTGGCGCCGAGCCTGCGGAGATTGCCGAGTGGGTTCTCATGACCGGCGGCCCCAAGAATACCTACATGACGGGAGAAAATGTAATTGTTTCAGGTGGTTATATATACGCCTGAGCTATTTTCGCGGCGCCGGCGGCGCTGAATTGTCCAACAGGAACGCAAGCGAAAGGAGGTGGAATAGACGATGACCGGCAAGCTTCGCCTTCCCTCGCTGAATGCGCTTCGCGTCTTCCACGCCGTCGCGCAGCACAAGAGCTTTCGGCAGGCGGCGGATGAATTGCTGGTCACGCCGCAGGCCGTCGGACAGCAGATCAAGCTACTGGAGGACACGCTTCAGGTGACACTGTTCGAACGCAAGGGGCGGTCGGTCGAATTGACCGAGTCTGCCATCCTTCTCTCGCACTATGTCAAAGCTGGGTTCGATGAATTTTCCGAAGGTGTTCGCCGCGTCACCAAGTCGAATTACCGGGACCGCATCAACCTGAATGCGAGCCCCTATTTCGCGACCCACTATTTGCTGCCTCGCCTATCTCTGTTCCGGGAGATATTGCCCGGTGCGGATCTGCGCCTGACGACGATGGTCGATCTGCCCGATTTCGGACGCGACGACATCGATATGACCGTCCAGTGGGGCTACGGCAATTGGCCGGACTACGAGACCATACTGCTGGTGCCTGATCCGAAGGTCATCTGCTGCACTCCGGCCATCGGCGAGAGCATCAAGTCGGCGCAGGACCTGACGTTGTTCACGTTGCTGGACACCGTCAAGTCGAAGCGCCTTTGGCCAGACATTTTACGCCACCTTGCCATCGAGCAGACGGACGGCAACCGAAGCATCAGCTTCGACGATGCCGCGACCATGCGCCGTGCAACCCTGCAAGGCATCGGCGTCGGTCTCGTCTCCGTCATCGACGCCGAGGAAGATTTGAGGTCGGGCGCGCTGGTCGCGCCGGTCGGGCGCGACGCCCTTGCCGATATGCGGCCGGAAGAAGTTCCTGGGTTCTACCTGATCGTCCCGCGCGGGCACCTGCGCGTGAAGGCGGTCGCCGCCCTTCATCGATGGCTCGCCCAGCAGGACTGGGGCAGCGATCTGAAGATTTCCTCCGTGCCGAAACCGACCCCGCTTTCCGATTAGGAGCGGCTTTGAGACAGAGCTCCGAAAAAGAACTTTTGGGCCTCCAACAACAAGAAACCAAACAACCTCAACAGTGGAGACGGAACATGAAGACGATGAAATGGGGGGCCGCAGCCATGGCCCTTGGACTTGTGCATTTTGCAGCGCCGGCAGAAGCCGCCGGCGGCAAGACGCTGGAAGCCGTCAAGGCGCGCGGCGTGCTCAACTGCACCGGCCATGACGGGTCTTACCTCGGCTTCGCCGAAGTTGACGACAAGGGCAACTGGAAGGGCATGGACATCGATCTCTGCCGGGCGGTGGCCACGGCCGTGCTCGGCGACCCGGCAAAACTGAAGGTCGTTCCGATCAGCTGGGCGCAGCGCTGGCCGTCCCTGCAATCGGGCGATGTCGACATCATCATCAAGGCGTCGGGCGGCACGCTCAGCCGCGACACCGAGCTCGGGCTGCAATTTTCCATGTCCTATTACCTCGGAACGACCAAGGTGATGGCGCACAAGGAGCTAAACCTCAAGTCGCTCAAGGATGCGGCCGGCGGCACGATCTGCATTCCCGCCGGCACGTCGCAGGAACAGCAGGTCGCGGCCTATACGGGCAAGCTTGGCATCAAGCTCGAACCCGTACTCATCGAAAAGACCGAGGAGCTCGAGCAGGCCTATTTCTCCGGACGCTGCGATCTCTATGCGCAGTGGGGCCCGACGCTCGCCATTGCGCGCATCGCCAAGAGCAAGGTCGACGACCATGTCATCCTGCCCGACGTGCTCGCCGTCGAGCCTGAAGTCATGATCATGCGCCAAGGCGACGACAATTGGGTTGACATCGCCAACTGGACGCTGAGCACGCTGATCTTCGCCGAGCAGGAAGGCATCACCTCCAAGAACGTCGACGAGGTCAAGGCCACGCCGACCTCGCCGCAAGTCGCCAAGTTCCTCGGCGTCACGCCAGGCATGGGCAAGGGTCTCGGTCTCGATGATGACTGGGCCTACAAGGTGATCAAGAACGTCGGCAATTACGGCGAAATCTTCGAGCGCGACCTCGGCAAGGACTCGCCCTACAAGATGGACCGCGAGTTGACCAACCTTTGGAACAATGGCGGTGTCCTGTTCCCGCTGGTGATCGACTGATCCGTCCTTAACTCACCCGCTCCAGGCCCCGCCCGGCACAGCCGGGCGGGGTCGGCGACAATTCGGCAAGGATCTTTGGATGGTCAGCCTGCTGAGAAATCAAAAGGTCCGCAACGCGCTGTTGCAGGTCCTCTATGTCGGCTCGATCGCCGCGATGGTGCTTGCCGGCATCGTGATCGCCCGCCGCAACCTGGCTGATCAGGGGATCACCTCCGGATTCGACTTTCTGTTCAAGTCGACGGGTTGGGATGTGAATTTCTCGCTGCTGCCCGCCACGGCCAATGATCCCTATTGGTGGTACTTCCTCATCGGCATCATCAACACGCTGTTCCTGGGGAGCGTCGGCCTGATACTGGCGACGATCGTGGGAACGATCGTCGGTCTGGCGCGGACGTCTTCGAACGATTTGGCCCGGCTGCTCGGCCGTACCTATGTGGACATCTTTCGCAACATTCCGCTGATCCTCCAGGTTTTCTTCTGGTATGCGATCATCACGCACCTGCCGACGCCGCGCAGCGCGCACGAAGCCTGGGGCTTCCTGCTCACCAGCCGAGGACTCTACATCCCATTCCCGAACGTCGGCAGTGTCGCGTTTGCCGCAGCCACAATGGCTGTGATCGCGGCCATCGTGCTGCCGGCCTGGCTGGGCAGGACGTCGCTCCTTGCCCAGCCGATCGGCCAGCGGCGCACCATCCAGTTTGCCGCCGCCGCAGCGGCACTGGCCTGCGCGACCATCATTCTGGCTCTCGGACGTCTGCCGGATACGCCGCTGCTGGACTTCCCTGCCCTGCAAGGCCTCAATCTGAGAGGCGGCCTGCGTATCCCTCCGGAGTTCGCCACCCTCGCCATCGCCATCGCCATCTATGGCGGCTCCTACATTGCGGAGATCGTGCGCGGAGGCTTCAAATCTGTCGGCACCGGCCAGGTCGAGGCAGCCCTTTCCTTGGGCCTTAGTCCCTGGCGGGTCTTCACGCTGGTGCGGCTGCCGCTGGCGCTGCGTGCCATGCTGCCGATCCTTGCCAATCAGTATGTCTGGCTGATGAAGGCGACGACGATGGGCATCGCCGTGGGCTTCACCGACTTCTTCATGATTGTGGCGCTGACGATCAACCATTCCGGGCAAACACTCGAAGCGATCGGCATCCTGATGGCAGGCTTCCTCGCCATCAACCTCAGCCTTGCCGCCGTCTTCAACCGCATCAACAAGGCAATTGCCCTCAAGGGCAATCAACTGAGGGGCTGAGAGATGGAGATGGTCATTGTCGCTCCACCCGCTCCCGGCAGGCTTGAGGATCTGAGGCGACGCTTCTTCGCGACGCCGCTTCAGGCGGTGGTGTCGCTGGCCTGTCTGACGATCATGGTCTTCCTGGTCTGGAAGCTGCTGAATTGGGCGGTTTTCTCGGCTGTCTTCACCACCAGCGGCGGGCCGGAAGCCTGCCAGGCGGCAGCGGGAGCCTGCTGGTCGGTCATCGCAGCGAGATGGCGGATCATCTTCTTCGGCCTCTATCCCTACGAGGAACAATGGCGCTCGGCGCTGGCCTGCGTCGCCGTTGTGGTGATGACGGTGCTGAGCTGTATCCCGGCGTTCTGGACGGGCCGCCGGATCGCGCTGGTATGGGGAGCCGGAACAGGCCTTTTCTACGTATTGATGAAAGGCGGCGTGCTTGGCCTTGCCCATGTCGGCGAGGAAGCCTGGGGCGGGCTGGCGCTGACCCTGTTCATCTTCGTTACCACCTGCCTGATCGGTTTCCCCTTGGCGATCTGCCTGGCCTTGCTGCGCCGGTCGGAGCTGCCCTGGATTTCGCGGACCACCGGCCTCATCATCGACGGGGTCCGGTCGCTTCCGCTGATATCGATCCTCTTCACCTTTGCAGTGGTTCTGCCGTTCGCGCTGCCGCAATGGCTGCAGGGCGATAAGCTTTACCGCGTGATCCTCGGCTCCGCTCTGTTCTTCTCCGCCTATCAGGCTGAGATCGTGAGAGGCGGCATGCAGGGCGTTGCGACAGGACAGGAGGAGGCTGCCATGGCGCTCGGCATGCGCTACTGGCAACGCATCAGCCGCATCCTCCTGCCTCAGGCCATGCGCAACGCGATGCCGGCCACGATCAACCAGTTCGTCATCTCGTTCAAGGAGACCTCGCTGGTGGTCATCGTCGGTTTCTTCGAGATCCTGGCTTCCGGCAATGCCGCCTATGGCACCGGCGAATGGCGCTTCGCCTATGTCGAAGTCTATGCCTTCATCGCCTTCATCTACTTCATCTTCGTCTTCAGCCTGTCCCGCTATGGCGCCTTTCTCGAGCGCCGCATGTCGGTCAGCGAACGGTAAGGAGGCGTGCAGGTGATCTCAACCAATTCGACCGGTGAGCCGGCGCTCCGCATCGAAAACCTCGACAAATACTACGGCACGTTCCAAGCACTGCGCGGGATAAACCTTTCCGTACAACGGGGCGAAAAAATCGTCGTCTGCGGACCCTCCGGCTCCGGCAAATCGACGATGATCCGCTGCATCAACCGCCTCGAACAGCACAATGGCGGCCGCATCGCGGTGCTCGGGACCGAGCTCAACGACGATGTCGGCAATATCGACGAGATCAGGCGTGAAGTCGGCATGGTGTTCCAGCACTTCAACCTGTTCCCGCACATGACGGTGCTGGAGAACTGCATGATCTCCCCGATGATCGTGCGCAAGCAGCCGCGGGCGCAAGCCGAGGCAACCGCCCGCCACTACCTGGAGAAGGTGCGCATTCCCGAGCAGGCTATGAAATATCCCAGCCAATTGTCCGGCGGTCAGCAGCAGCGCGTCGCCATTGCACGCGCTCTTTGCATGCAGCCGCAGATCATGCTGTTCGACGAACCGACCTCGGCGCTCGATCCGGAAATGGTTTCCGAAGTGCTTGACGTCATGGTCACGCTTGCCTCGGAAGGCATGACGATGATCTGCGTGACGCATGAGATGGGCTTTGCGCGTCGCGTGGCGGACCGGGTGCTTTTCATGGACGGCGGCGAGATCCTCGAAGAAGCGCCTCCGGACGAGTTCTTCACCTCTTCCCGCCACGAGCGCACTCGACAATTCCTGTCGCAGGTGCTGGGTCATTGATTGGAAGCAACGATCCGGGACGTGTCGGACGGCACGCCCTCAGCTAACTCGGGTAGATCAATGACCGATCCCGCCACCGCGCTGCACGAGATTCTCGGGCCGAAAGGCTGGCTTTCGGGCCGGGATGCCGAGCCCTACCGGCGCGATTGGCTCAATCGCTACGGCGTCGCACCTCTGGGCGTTGCCAGGCCCGCGAATACGCCGGAGGTTGCCAGTGTCGTCAAACTATGTCGCGAGGCCGGACTGGCAGTCGTGCCACAAGGCGGAAACACCGGGCTTTGCGGCGCCGCCGTCGCCGAGCAGCCCAATGCGGTGATCGTCTCGCTGTCACGCATGACGGCGATCGGGAAGCCGGATCTGGAAAGCGGATCGATCGTCGTCGAGGCGGGTGTCGTGCTGGCAACGCTGCACGAGGCGCTGGAGCCGCATGGGCTGATGTTTCCAATGCATCTGGGCGCAGAAGGCAGCGCCAGGATCGGCGGCCTGATCGGCACCAATGCGGGCGGCAGCCAGGCTTTCCGATACGGCATGATGCAGGATCTCGTCCTGGGTCTCGAAGTCGTGACGCCTGATGGCGGGATTTGGGACGGACTGCGCGCGGTGCAGAAGGACAATGCCGGCTATCAACTGCGCAAGCTGTTCTGTGGCGCTGAGGGCACGCTCGGCATCGTCACGCGCGCGATCCTGCGGCTCTACCCCAAGCCTCGGCAGCAAGCGAGCGCCCTTCTGGTCCTGCCCGACTTTGCCGCCGCCGTTTCGTTCGGCGCCTTCCTGCGCGGCGAGGCCGGGGAATTCCTGACTGGCCTCGAGTTCTTCTCCGATGTGGGCCTGCGATTGGCGCTCAAGCACGTGCCCGACCTTGCCTACCAACTGGAGACACGGGGCGACGTCTATCTGCTGGTCGAACTGGCATCGGGGTCGTCACGCGTTCCCCTGGACGAGATCCTGGCTTCGGCTCTGGAATGGGGCATGGAACAGAGCCTGGTTAGCGACGGCGCGCTGGCGGCGACAGGTGCGCATCGGGCACAATTCTGGCGGCTGCGCGAGGAGCAACCGGAGGGACAAAGGCTGGAAGGCGAGCAACTCAAGCACGACATCTCCGTCCCTCCAGGTGCAATCGCCCGTTTCGTCGAGGCTGGCGCGAAGATCTGCGGCGGCATTCTTCCCGGTGTGCGGATAAACCCGTTCGGGCACCTCGGCGACGGAAACATCCATTACAATTTGTCTCCGCCGGAAGGTCGTGCCGATTTCGACGGCAAGGCCGAGCTGTTCGCAGAGGCGCTGTCATCTCTTGCCACTCAGATGGGCGGCAGCTTTGCCGCCGAGCATGGGCTTGGCCGGGCAAAGGTGGTCATGGCCGACCGCAATCGCGGCCTGGTGGAGCGAGAGCTCATGGCGCGGCTCAAAGGCGCGTTCGATCCGCTGGGCACGATGAACCCGGACGTCCTGGTTCGCGCCTCTCGGGAAAGAAAAACTTTCGAATAGACGGCATTTCTTGGTTTCGTCTCGATGCGCCAGCGTGCACGTATGAATCTGAAAGGCAGGCTCGATCCGCTTGCCGCCTGAATGAAGGATGTCGCAGCATGATCCGCAATGGCGGTCGCCTTCTTGTCGAATGCCTGATCGCGCTCGGCGCGACCAAGAGTTTCGGTGTGCCGGGCGAAAGCTATCTGGCCGTGCTGGACGCGCTGCACGACACTCGTGGAAAGCTGGACTACGTGCTGTGCCGCAACGAGGGCGGCGCGGCATTCATGGCCTCGGCCTATGGCAAGCTGACGGGTTCGCCGGGCATCTGCTTCGTGACGCGCGGACCGGGTGTCGCCAATGCGTCCATCGGCGTGCACACGGCGATGCAGGACAGTTCGCCGATGATCCTGTTCGTCGGCCAGGTCGGCACCGACATGCGCGGCCGCGAAGCGTTTCAGGAAATCGACTACCGCGCGGTGTTCGGCACGATGGCGAAATGGGCGGTGGAGATCGACGCTGTCGAGCGCCTGCCGGAAATCATTGCCCGGGCCTGGACCACGGCGCTCACCGGGCGGCCCGGCCCGGTGGTGATCGCCCTGCCCGAGAACATGCTGACCACGCCGACCGATGTCGCGGCGCTCAGCGGGCCTGCCAGGGTGTTCGAGGCCGCGGCCGATGCCGATGCGCTGGCCGAGGCCCGGTCCATGCTGGCCGCCTCCAGCAGACCGGTCATCCTGATCGGCGGTGCCAACTGGTCAGCTGACGGGCGTGCCGTGCTCCAGGCTTTCGCCGAAACCTCCGACATTCCGGTGGTCGCGGCGTTCCGCTTCCAGGATCAGTTCGACAATGGCTCACCGGTCTTCGTCGGCGAGGCCGGTGTCGGCATGGTCCCGCATGTCAAGAAGCTGATCCGGGACGCCGATGTGATCCTGGCGATCAATGTGCGCTTCGGCGAGATGACCACGGATGGCTACACGCTGCTGTCCGTGCCCCAGCCGAAGCAGAAGCTGATCCATGTCCACGCTTCGGATCGCGAGATCGGCAAGATCTATGTGCCGGCGCTTGGCATCCATGCCGGGCCGAACGCCTTCGCCAAGGCGCTCTCGCCGGTCAAGGGCGACTGGGGCGCGTGGCGGTCGCAGGCACGCCAAAGCTATGAGGGCACGTTCACCGCGCCTGCCCAGCCGGGCCCGGTCGACATGGTCGAAGTCAGCCGCTGGCTGCGCGAAACGCTGCCCGACGACGTCATCCTGACCAACGGCGCCGGCAATTTCACCGTGTGGCCAAACAAGTTCTTCAAATTCGGGCCAAAGGCGCGGCTGCTTGCACCGCAATCCGGCGCCATGGGCTACGGCCTGCCGGCGGCCATCGCGGCCAAAGTGGCCTTTCCCTCACGCACGGTGGTCTGCTTTGCCGGTGACGGCGATTTCCAGATGAACTGCCAGGAGTTGGGGACGGCGATGCAGGCCGGGGCGCAGCCGATCGTCCTCATCCTGAACAACGGCATCTACGGGACCATCCGCGCGCATCAGGAGCGGCACTATCCGGCGCGCGTGTCGGGAACGAACATCGAGAACCCGGATTTCGTCGGCATCGCCCGGGCCTATGGCTTCCACGCCGAGCGGGTCGGCGCGACCAGCGATTTCGCCGGCGCTTTCGGCAGGGCGCTGGCATCCGCGACCGGCGCGGTCCTGGAGCTGGATATTTCCCCGGAGGCGATCACGCCGCGTCAAACCCTTTCCCAAATGCGCGACGCAGCGCTCGCTTCGCATAAGGCCAACGCATGACCAGTACGGCAAATGACATTCGTCTCGGCGCGGATATCGGCGGCACGTTCACCGATATTGTGGTCGATGTGCGCGGCACGATCTTTTCGACCAAGATCCTGACCAACTATGCCGCCCCCGAACAGGCTATCCTCGACGGGATCGAGATTGTCGTGCGCGACGCCGGCATCACGCTGGCGGACCTCGACATCGTCATTCACGGCACCACGCTGGCGACCAACGCGCTCATCGAACGGCGTGGCGCCAAGACGGCATTGGTCACCACCGAAGGGTTTCGCGATGTCATCGAGATGCGCACGGAAAACCGGTTCGAACAGTATGATCTGAACCTGAAGCTGCCGCCGCCGCTGATCCCGCGCGAGCATCGCTATACGGTCAAGGGGCGCATCGGCGCGGACGGAAAGGAATTGCAGCCGCTGGACGAAGCAGCGCTCGACGAGATCGCCGGCAGCATCGCCGCGGGCGGCTTCGGCGCCGTCGCCATCGGCTTCATCCATTCCTACATGAACCCGGTGCATGAGCAGCGGGCACGCGCGATCCTCGCCAGAAAGCTGGACATACCGATTTCCATCAGCGCTGAGGTCTCGCCGCAGATGCGCGAGTTCGAACGCTTCAACACGGTTTGCGCCAATGCCTATGTCCGGCCGCAGATGGCCGACTATCTGGTGCGCCTCCAGGTGCGGCTGAAGGAGATGGGGGCGAACTGTCCGGTGTTCATGATCCACTCGGGCGGCGGACTGATCTCGGTGGAAACCGCGTCCGAATTTCCGGTGCGCCTGGTCGAGTCCGGTCCGGCCGGCGGTGCCATTTTTGCGGCCGACGTGGCGCGGCGCTTCGACCTGGACTCCGTCGTTTCGTACGACATGGGCGGAACGACCGCGAAGATCTGCCTGATCGAGGACTATTCGCCGCGCACGGCGCGGACCTTCGAGGTCGCCCGCACCTATCGCTTCTGCAAAGGCTCCGGCATGCCGATCTCGATCCCGGTCATCGAGATGATCGAGATCGGCGCCGGCGGCGGCTCGATCGCCTGGGTCGACGCCATGGGCCGCATCCAGACCGGCCCGGAAAGTGCCGGGTCCGAACCCGGTCCCGCCTGCTACGGGCGCGGCGGCAGCCGCCCGGCCATCACCGATGCCGACCTGGTGCTGGGCAAGCTCGACCCGGACAATTTCGCCGGCGGCGCCATCAGGCTCGACACTCAGGCGTCGGAGCAGGCGATCACCCGCGATGTCGGCACCCGGCTTTTACTCAATTCCGTTTCCGCCGCCTTCGGCATCTGCGAGGTCGTCGACGAGAATATGGCCAATGCCGCCCGCGTCCATGCGGTGGAAAACGGCAAGAACATCTCCGACAATGTCATGATCGCCTTTGGCGGTGCAGCGCCCCTGCATGCGGCGCGGCTGTGCGAGAAGCTTGGCGTCGAACAGTGCCTTGTCCCGCAAGGCGCCGGCGTCGGCTCGGCCATCGGTTTCCTCAAGGCGCCGTTCGGCTACGAGGCGCTGGCTTCCAAGCTGATGCGGCTGTCGCGCTTCGATGCATGCGAGGTGAATGCGCTGCTCGACGGGCTGAAGACGACCGCCGAGAGCTTCGTGCGAGCCGGCACGAACAATGCCATCACCCGCGAGATCACCGCCTTCATGCGCTATGCCGGCCAGGGTTGGGAAATCCCGGTGCCGCTGCCCGACAGGGCGTTCAAG
>NZ_RZQE01000187.1:0-10738 GCF_004022955.1 Mesorhizobium sp. M7A.F.Ca.US.002.01.1.1
TCACCGTGCCGATCACCACCATGCGGAACACGTTGCCTTTGACCAGCGGCGCGGTCATGGCGACGATGAAGGGAATGACCGCAAGGTCGGCGAACAGGATGACGCGGTTGCCCGGCAGGATGATGGACAGGATGATCGCGATCGGCACCAGGATCAGCGACGACGAGATCGCGGCCGGATGGCCGATCAGGATCGCGGAATCGAGGCCAACAAGAAGCTCGCGATCGCCCGTGCGCTTGCGCACGAATGCCTGGGCTGCGTCGGAAACCGGCAGCAGGCCTTCCATCAGGATCTTGACCATGCGCGGCAGCAGCAGCATGACCGCGGCCAGCGTCATGCCGGTGCCCAGAACCTTGGCCAGCACCACGCTGAGATCACCCGCATTGTAGAAGGCGATCGCACCAAGCACGAGGCCGATAATGAGGCCCATCACGACAGGTTCGCCGAACACGCCGAACCTGCGCTCGATCGTATCGGTGTTGATGTTGATGCGGTTGATCCCGGGAATGCGGTCCATGATCCAGTTGAGCACAATGGCGATCGGCAGGATCTGCGCCGAGGCGAGATGCGGCACGGAAATGCCGGGTACCCCGTAGAACTGCTGTACCGCGCGCGCCGACCAGTCGGCGAACAGCAGCGAGAGTGCTGCGACAAGTGCTGCGACCGCGATGCCATAGGCCAGATTGTCGGTTGCGGCGACGACCAGCGAGCCGACAAAGGCGAAGTGCCAGAAATTCCAGACGTCGACATTGAGCGTGCGCGTCATGCGTGTCAGCAACAGCACGATGTTGACGAGGATGCCGACCGGAATGACCCAAAGGCCGACCGATGAGCCGAAGGCGATCGCGGCCGCGGAGGGCCAGCCGACATCGATGATGTCGCGATGGATGCCGGTGTTGGTGACGATGGCCTTGGCGACGTCGCCAATCGACGTGAACATGAGGCCAAGCACCAGATTGATGCCGATGAAGGCGACGCCGATGGTGACGGCGGCGCGAAAAGCCTTGCTGACCTTGGCGCCCAGAACCACGGCGATGACGAAAATGACAATTGGCAGCAGGATCGTCGGGCCAAGCGTATCGATGGCCCCTTTTAGGCCCGCGAGAACAGTATCCATTTTTCCTCCCCTGGAGCCGCGAGCCTTCGCTCGACGCCTCGCAATGATGCTCCATCCAGCCTTTGACGCCGTGGCGCAAAGACACTCCCCAATTTGCCCAGAGGCGAATGCTTCCCGACTGTCGCGTCGGTGAACATTTGCCTTTGTTGACAAACGAATGTTTTATTGGGGTTGTCCGCTGCAATGTCAATTGTTGGGCTTCGGCGAATCGAGCCCCGGCGGACGTGCCTTCCGAGACGATTTCGTGGGAAATTGCCGGTCGCGACCGGGTTTCGTTGGCAAATAGAACCCATTCCCTGCTATCCGACCCCAAATCACGAAGCTGTGGACATTCCTGCATGACCAACGTCGCCCTGACCGGGCTTGCCCGTGATCTCGCCAAGCGTGCCGCCGAGAACCGCCCGGTGCGCATCGGTGTCATCGGTTCGGGCGAAATGGGCACCGATCTGGTCACGCAGGGCATGCTGATGCCGGGCATTTCGGTCTGCGCCGTCTCGACGCGCCGCCCGCACACCGCGCGCGACGCTATCCGTATCGCCTATGGCGACGAAGCCATGGCGGTCGAAGCCGACACCGCCTCGAAAGTCACCGCGGCAATCGAGGCGGGAAAAATCGCCGTCACATCCAACGAGATGCTGGTCACCAATCCGCTGATCGACGTCGTCATCGACGCCACCGGCAAGCCGGGCGTCGCCGCCGATTTCGACCTCATGGCGATGGAGCACGGCAAGCATCTGGTGATGATGAACGTCGAGGCCGACGTCACCATCGGCTGCTATCTCAAGCAGCAGGCCGACCGGCTTGGCGTCGTCTATTCGGTGGGTGCGGGCGACGAGCCGTCGAGCTGCATGGAACTGATCGAGTTTGCGTCGGCGCTCGGGTTGACCATCGTGTCGGCCGGCAAGGGCAAGAACAACCCGCTCAACCACGATGCCGTGCCGGACGACTATCGCGCCGAAGCGATCCGCCGCAACATGAACCCGCGCATGCTGGTCGAGTTCGTCGACGGCTCCAAGACCATGGTCGAGATGTGCGCCATCGCCAACGCCACCGGGCTGGTGCCGGACGTCCCCGGCATGCACGGCCCCAAGGCCGATCGCGACGACCTCGCCAAGGTGCTGATCCCGCGCGAGGATGGCGGGCTGCTGTTGAAGAAAGGCGTCGTCGACTACACGGTCGGCAAGGGCGTCGCGCCCGGTGTCTTCGTCATCGTCGAAGCGACGCATCCGCGCATCATCGAGCGCATGGACGATCTTCATATCGGCCACGGCCCCTATTACAGCCTGTTCCGGCCATACCATTTGACCTCGCTGGAAGTGCCGCTGACCGCCGCCCGCATCGTGCTTTTCGGCAAGCCCGACATGGTGCCGCTGCCGCGGCCGGTTGCCGAAGTGTGCGCCGTTGCCAAGCGCGACCTTGCCCCCGGCGAGACCTTCGATGCGATCGGCGAGACTTGTTACCGCTCCTGGACGATGACCGTCGGCGAAGCCCGCGCCCAGCGCGCCGTGCCGGTCGGCCTGCTCGAGGGCGGCAAGGTGCTGAAACCGGTCACGAAAGGCGAATTGCTGACGGCGGATAATGCGTCGCCCGACCAGACGACGAGGCTGTTCGCCTTGCGCCGGCTGCAGGATGAGATGCTGTACGGGACAAACTGAGGATTTATCTCCCCAGTTCGACCGACCGCAGCCGCGCAGCCTCCACCGCTTGCGTCAGCAGATTGGTCAGCCGGTCCTCGCCCATCAGAACGGCCAGCGCCGCGGCCGTCGTGCCGTTGGGGCTGGTGACCTGCCGGCGCAGCACGCCCGGTTCCTCGCCGCTTTCGGCGGCGAGCGAGGCGGCGCCATAGACGGTCTGCATGGCGAGCAGCTTGGCGGTCGCCGTCGGCAGACCGGCCTTCTCGGCGGCAACCGTCAGCGCTTCGATGAAATGGAAAATATAGGCCGGCCCCGATCCGGACACGGCGGTCACCGCATCCATCAGGCCCTCATCGTCGATGGTGGCCACTTCGCCGCTCGCCGACAAAAGGTCGGCGACGAAACGCTTGGTGTCATCGGACACGAGCTTGTTGGAGAACACCACCATCATGCCCTTGCCGATCGCCGCGGGCGTGTTGGGCATGCAGCGCACGATCGGCGCGCGGTTGCCGAGGATTTCCTCGAAGGTGGCGGCAGGCGTGCCGGCGGCGATGCTGACGAAGGTGGTGCGGCCGTCGCCGAAGCGCTTGTAGGCGGCCGTGACGTCGCGGATCACCTGCGGCTTCACCGCGATGACGACGAGATCGGGCAGGGCATCGGCCGGTATGCTACCGGCATCGGCTGATGTCACGCAGCCCAGCGTTGCCGCGCGATTGCGCAGATCGGCATTGGGCTCGACCACGAAAACCGCCGACGGCGCGAGCTTGCCGGATTTCAGCCAGCCCGAGAGCATGGCGTAGCCCATATTGCCGCAGCCGGCGAGAACAAGCCTGATCGTCATCGAAAGCCCTCCAAAGGAAGGCCTTCACATAGACGCTGGCGCTTCCCTGGGGAAGCCCCATCAGGATCGCGAGCCACGATCGGGATCGCGCACCGCGATTGGCCGCAGCGACACTTGCCTGAGGCCGAGCACGCCGAGCACGAAGAACAGCCAGACCGGGTCGCCGCGATGGAAGAAGAAGCTTTCGAGGAAAGCGTTAAGCGCCGTGAACAGCACCACCATCATGAAGAAGTCGCCGAGAAAGATGTTTTCCCTGCGCAACGGAATGCGCATGTAGTCGCGCAGCGGCGCGATGAGGAAGGTGTAGACCGCCACGCATAGTGCCGGAATGCCCATCAGCACGGCGATGTCGAGATAGCCGTCATGGCCGTGCACGATGGTCCTGATGTCCCAGGGCCGGTCGAAGGGCTGGTCCTGGTTGAGCAAGAGCGGCGTGCCCCAGAAGCTTTCATAGCCGTAGCCGGTCCATGGCTTCTTCGCCAGCATGCTGCCGGCGAACTCCCACAGCGTCGTGCGGCCGGTATAGGTCATGCCGGGGAAATAGATCGCCGCCAGATGTTTTACAGGCGGCAGGAAGACGATGCCCAGCGTGCCGACCGCGGTGGCGATGATGGCCAGCGCAAACAGGATCGGCGTGCCGAGCCGCATGCCTATCAGGCTCGGGAACATGACGATCAGGATCGAGAACGGCACCAGGCCGGCTGTCGTCTTGGAGCCGGTGTGCAGCATGAAGATCATCGCCGCGAAGAAGATCCCGGCGCCCCAGTAGCGCTGCCCGCGCCGGTAGAGATAGAGGCCTGCGAAGCTGAGGCAGGCCATGACCGGCCCGGCAATGTTCTTGTGGGTGAACACGCCGCGCCACAGTCCGGCATGTTCGGGCTCCTGCGAGTCGGCTGTGTGCATCGCCTCGTGCGGAAAGACGATGAGGCCGAGATAGGAAAGGCCCATGACCACGACGGCGGTGAAGATGATCACCTTCGAGAAGGCTTCGGCGTCGCGCGGCAGCACCAGGATCGTCGCCATCGTCAGGATGCCGATCAGCGTGAAGGAGGCGGCGCGCATGGCCGAAGGCGGATCGGTCGACAGGATCACCGAGAGGAAAAAGAAGCCCAGCATCAACACCCAGGATGGGCTCAGCAGCGAGCGCACCACGCGCGGATCGGCAAAGGCCATCAGCGAGAAGATCGACATGGCGCCGAGCGAACCGAAGCCAAGCTGGTTGACGATGTCGCCGCCTTGACCGGTGAGTTCGGCGCCGCCCGGCTGGAACGGCCGGAACGACACCATGATGACGGTGAACAGCAGCGCGGCAATGGCGGTGGCCACGCCTTCGCGCGTGAACGCGTCGCCGAGCGGCGCGCGCTCAGTTTTTCTCAGGCTGGCGGTATTGCTCATTGGCATATCCGAATTCGGCCAGCACGCGGCCCAGCGCCACATGGACGGGGTAGATGGCGATCGCCGGCGATCGGGTCCGCGCCAGCCGGATCAGGCCGCGAAACGGCGAGGCGGCAAGCAGTGCCAGGCTCTTCAGCAACACTTTGGCGCCGGCCATTGGCGTGCCGGCGCGCTTCTTCTTTTCGACCAGTGTCGAGATGACGCCGTTGCGCAGGCTGCGGGCGCGGATCCAGTCGGCTTCGATACGCCGCGCCGGAACGGTTTCCAGCACCTTGGCCTCGGCGCACCAGCCCAGCACAAAGCCCTTTTGCACCGACCGGCTGAGAAAGTCGGAATCGCCGCCGCCCATGAAATTGAATCTGAGATCGAGAAAGGGCGGACCCATGGCGATCAGCACGTTGCGCCCGACCAGAAGATTGCCCGACGAATAGAGCGCCGGCACGCGTCCGGTTTCCCGGTAAGGCGGCGCGAACACCGGATGGTCTGCCCATCGCGCATGGGCGGGGTCGGCAAACACGGGCACCTGCGGGCCGCCGACAATGTCGGCGCCGAGCGTTTCGGCAGCCAGGCACATCCGTTCCAGCCACTGCGGATCGGCGATCTCGTCGTCGTCGATGACCAGCAGATGCCTGAAGTTCGGGAATTGCAGGATGGCTGTCTGCCAGCCGGCATTGTAGGCGCTGCAATTGCCGCGCTCGTGCGCGATGATCACCAGGCCCGGCATTTCGCCCCGCTCGAACAGCGGCAGCGCCGCCTTGGCGCCGGCCCGCGCCTCGGCTTCGTTCTCCATGACGATCACGGCAAAGCGTCTGCCGGTTTGCTGCGCGCGCAGCGACGCCAGCGTTTCCAGCACTTGCTCGGGACGCTTGAAGGTCGGCAAGGTGACGACGGCTTCGACGGCCTCGACGTCAAGCCGCGGCGTGCGTCCCGCGACCGTTACCGAGCCGTCCGATGGCAAAGGGATCATCCGTGTCCAGCCACATGGTGAGTTGGGCTCTGGTAGCACCACGGTTGATAAGGTTTCGTTAATCACCTTGTACGGAGAAGCCCGCCAGGCAGCGGCTTTCGGTCGTCGAATGTGCAGGCTTAATCAAGGGTTCACCGCACTTTGCTACCGGCTACACCACTGGATAGGTAAGATGCATCTGCTGTTCGCCACATCGATCGTGCCCGACGGCGCTCTCGCCTCGGGCTACGAGATCGCCAACGCTGCGATCATCGCTGCCTTGCGGCGCGCTGGCGCGCGCGTCACCGTCATCGGCTTTACCTGGCCGGGGAAGCCCGCGGCCGACCCCGAAAACACCGTGGTGCTGGGTGCGATCGACGTGCGCACGGAAAATGCCTCCGCGCGGCAAAAGCTGGCCTGGGTCGGCAAGGCGCTGCTTTCGGGCCTCACCTTCGCGTCGGTCAAGCTGCGCGCCGTGTCCGACAGCGATGTTCTCGCTGCCATTGAGCGTGCCGGACCGTTTGACGGCTATGTCTTGAATTCCGTGCAGTTCGCCGGCGCCTTCGAAAAGCTGTTCGCTGAGCGGCCTTCGATCTTCGTTGCCCACAATGTCGAGCATCTTTCGGCGCGGGAGAATGCCGCTGCCGCCGGCAGCCTCTTCCAGCGCCTGCTGTTTCGCCGCGAGGCGAGGCTGCTCAAGACCGTCGAAGAGCGTCTCTGCCGCCGGGCGCGCTTCGTCTTCACCCTGGCCGAGGAAGACCGCGCCGCGCTCGGTGTCGCCTCCGACAACCGCTCGGCGGTGCTGTCGCTGGTGACCGGTGCCCAGGCGCCAACCCTGAAAAGCCCGCGCCGCATCGACTGCGACGCCGCACTGATCGGCACCTGGACCTGGCAGCCGAACCGCATCGGCCTCGACTGGTTCCTGGGCAAGGTCGTGCCGCATCTGCGGCCCGATTTCCGCATCCGCATTGCGGGCCACATGCCTTCGGGCGTCGCGTCGAAGCACCCGGGTGTCGAATTTGTCGGCCGCGTGCCCGACGCGCAAGCTTTCGTGCGCGGTGCTGCCGTCATCCCGCTGATCAGCACCGCCGGCAGCGGTGTCCAGTTGAAGACCATCGAAACCTTCGAGCTCGGCCTGCCTTCGGTCGCCACCAGCCGTTCGTTGCGCGGCATCGACCACCGTCCTTCCAATTGCGTCGTCACCGACGATCCCGTTGCCTTCGCCAGGGCGCTCGAGGCTGCGGCGGCCGACATCCGCGACGTTGACGGCAGCGCGTTCCGGGGCTCGCAGGTCAAGGCGCTCGACGCTGCCATCCGGCTCGGCCTCGAAAAGCTCGCCCCTCTCAGGCAGGAGGCGTTTGCATGAACATGCATTCCGCCCGCGCCGCTTTCGGGCTCGACACGCTGAAGACGATCCTTGGCATCCCGGTGGTTGCGGTCCGCTGGAACGATGCCATCGCCCTGCTGAACCGGTTGATTGCCGAGCGGCGCTTCACCAAGGTCAGTTTCCTCAACGCCCACAACGCCAACATCGCCTATACCGACCCGGTGTTCGCCGAAGCACTCGATGATTTCCTCATCCTGCCCGACGGCATCGGCATCGATCTGGCGGCGAGGCTCCTCTACGGGGCGCCGTTTCCCGACAATCTCAATGGTACCGATTTCGTCCCGGCCTTCCTGCAGGCCTCGACGACGCCGCTGACCGTCGGGCTGCTCGGCGCGACGCGCGTCAACGCCGAAGCGGCGTCGGTCAAGCTGGCGGCACTGGCCGTGCAGCACCGGTTCGTGGTGATCCATGACGGCTATTTCCCCCCTTCGCAGGAGCAGGAAATCGTCGACCGGATTGCCGCGCTTCGGCCCGACGTGCTGCTCGTGGCCATGGGCGTGCCGCGCCAGGAATTGTGGATCGAACGCCATATCGACGCGCGCCATTGCACGCTGCCGATCGCCGTCGGCGCGTTGCTTGATTTCCTGAGCGGCGCGGTGCCCCGCGCGCCCTTGTGGATGCGCCGGCTGCGGCTCGAATGGCTGTTCCGGTTGGCTGTCGAGCCGGGCCGCCTGTGGCGCCGCTATGTGGTCGGCAACCCGCTGTTCCTGCTGCGCGTCGTCAGGCAGAAATTCTCGCTTGCGCCCGAAGCCGCGGGAGATACCAAATGAACAGCAGGTTCGTGCCAGGTGCCGCTGTCGAGCCAAGCCCGCTCCGGCAGACACCGACGGCGGCCATCGTGACGGCAAGCTATGCGCCCGATTTCGAGCGCTGTCGCCTGCTGTGCGAGACACTTGATCGCCACGTTTCTGGCGCGGCGCACCATTACATCCTGGTCGAGCATCGCGATGTCGGCCTGTTTCGCCAATTGGAGACCGGCCGCCGCACGGTGGTCGACGAGCGGGAATTGCTGCCGCGCTGGCTGCACGCCTTCGACGATCCGCTCAGCCTGTTTCGCCGGCGCGTCTGGCTCAGCCTGAAGACCCAGCCGCTGCGCGGCTGGCATGTGCAGCAGTTGCGCCGCATCGCCATATCAGCGCATGCATCTCAAGACGTGCTCATCTTCTGCGATTCCGATGTTGCCTTCCTGAAACCTTTCGACTGCGGCGCCTTCTGGCGCGACGGCAAGGTGCGCCTGTTCCGCCGCGACGCTGTGCTGGCGGACGAAGGTCATGAGGAGCATCGCATCTGGTCGCGCAATGCGGGATCGGCACTCGGCATCGACCCGTCCCGGACGTCGATCCATGACTACATCTCGACGCTGATCGCCTGGCGGCGCGACACCGTGCTGGCCATGTGCGGCGAGATCGAGAAGGTCCATGGCCGCAACTGGGTCGAGGTCGTCGGTTCGGCGCGCAAATTCTCCGAATGCATGATCTACGGCCGCTATGTCGACGATCTGCTGGACGGAGCCGGCCACTTCCACGGTTCCGAAGAGTTCTGCCGCGTGCACTGGACCGGCGAAGCGCTTTCGGATGACGAGTTCCGCCGCTTCGTTGCCGCCATGGCGCCGGAGCAGGTGGCGATCGGCATGCAATCCTTCATCGGCACCGATATCGGCCGCATCCGCCGTCTGATTGGGTTGGATTAGATCATCCCGAAAAGCGGAAACCGGTTTTCTCGGACAACGATTTCCGTTTGTCCAGAAGTCATGTACAAATGAGAAAGTCCTAGACGGGTTTGGCCGGCTTGCGCATCGCCGAATAGGTGAGCAGCGTCGAGGCGAGATACAAAAGCAGGAAGACGACATTGAGCGACAGCACCAGCTTCGGCGTGTCGAGGATGGTCGTCAGCACATAGGTCAGCAACAGCGCCTTCAATCCGGCGAGCAGGCCGAGATTGAGCGCCCGCACCAGCGTCTGGCCGCGTGCGAACAAAAGCTCGGCCTGGTATTCGATCAGATTGCGCAATCCCGGCACGCAGATCGCCAGCACCACCAGCGGGGCAGCCTCGGCGACATTCTTGCCGAGCGCATTGGGGAAGAAATGCAGCACGATGCCGAGCGTCAAGAGCGCCAGCGTCGACACCGCGAAAACGCCGCCTTCGATGCCGCTCTTGACCGCCAGCCGTGACAGCAGTTCCGGCGCGCGCATCATGCGCTGCACCAGCATCATCGAGAAGGTGCGGATCGGAATCGCCGTCAGGTCTACCAGCCGCATGATGATGGCGTAGATGCCGGCCAGATGCGGGCCGCCGATCGCCAGCACCAGCAGCTTGTCGAACTCCATCTGCAGGTAGAACAGCACTTCGGCGCCGGCCACATAGATGGAATCGGCCAATCGCCGAAGATACAGCTCGACGCGCAGCCGCAGCCTCTGGCGCGGGTAGAAGAAGCCGAAGGCAATCAGCAGCGAGGCGGCATTGGCGCCGATATAGAACCAGGACCATATCCAGACGCTGTGTTGCGCTGAGAACATGAACAGCACCGCGCCGAGCGCCCGCAGCGCGGTCGCCAGGATGGCCAGCAGCGCGGCGCGGCCGAACTTGCCCAGGCCGTTGTTGACGATCAGCGCCACCTCCACCGGCCGCCACAACAGCGCTTCGGCAAAGACGATTGCCGCAAACACCGACAGCGGCACGGTGTCGGCAAAGAAAAGCAGATAGACGCCGAACGAGGCCACGGCCAGCAGCGGCAGCGACAGCACGCCGAGCAGCAGGAAGCCGGCGGAAAAGGTGCCGATCAGATTGGGGCGGATGGTGGCGGTGCGGTAAAGCGCCGAGATGAACCCGAAAGCGAGGATGCGCGACAGCATGACGCCGGCCGCCGACGCGGTGGCGAACATGCCGAATTCGGATATCGACAGCGTGTTGGCCAGCGCGATGAAATAGGCCAGCGAAAACACCAGTCGCCCACCGGCACCGCTGATCGCTGAGAAATAGTCGCGAAGCAGCCCCCGTCGTTCGGCCAAAAAGCTGCCGATCCGGGCGAGGGGCCGCCTTTGCGGCCGGGCGAGGGGCCGCCTTTGCGGTATGTCACTGGCCTGCGTCATGTCTCAAGGAGAGCCTAGGCCGGAAAACTTAACGTGCCGTTCTGGCGGCTGGGCTTGTGTCGAAAATAGATGCAACCGAAACGAGAAACCGACGCTTCGGCGCGGGAAAATTAACCTTTTGTTTTCCATGCCTGTTTAGCGTGGCTTAACGAATGGCCAATCTCCGTTCGCAGGTCGCCAAGGGTAAAGTTCCAGACGATGGTCGACAGGGAAAACCGCGAAGACTGGAAGCGCGAGCGCTCGTTGCTGGCGCTGGGCCAGGCTGTGCGTGGCGACGAACCCGACGCGTCGCTGGTCTCGATCGGCGACCGGGCAGACCCGTCATGGCG
>NZ_RZQE01000188.1:0-10738 GCF_004022955.1 Mesorhizobium sp. M7A.F.Ca.US.002.01.1.1
TGCCAGTCCTGGGAGGAGAAAATGACCGACATGAAAAAACGGCCGACCGCCGATGCGGATGCCGTGGGTCATGCGCGCATCGGATATTTCCGCCGCGGCCAGGGACCTCGACGGGGTCAGGCATAGATCACCTTGGCCCCTGTCCTATCAAGCTGGCTGCGTATTGGGCCGGACAGGCCATCGTCGGTGATCACGACATCGACGCTCGACAGCGAAAAGGCCTTGGAGGTTCCGCTGACGCCCCATTTGCTCGAATCCGCAAGGAGGACAACGCGCCGGGCCATGCGCACGAGGTTTCGCTTGGTTCGCGCCATGTCTTCGTTCACGTCGACCACATCCAGTGACGAGTCAATCGCATGCGCTCCAACAAAGACCTGATGCGCTACCAAGCCGCCGAGAGCCGTGTCGGCATCGGTGATCAGCGTGCTTACCGTGTCCGGGTAGACCCGGCCGCCGATCATGTGAACGTCGAGCCCGGGCCGATGCATCAGATGCTGCACGATATTCATCGCCGTGGCCGCGACCACGACATTGCTGAGCGGCGGTAACAGCATGGCAACCTGCATCAATGTCGAGCCGCCATCGAAGATGACTGATTGGTTGTCCTCGAACAGGTCTATCGCTGCCCGGGCGATGCGTTTCTTTGCATCGAGGTTTGTTTGCATCCGCCGGGCGAACGCGGCCGTGGTCGAATCCG
This sequence comes from Mesorhizobium sp. M7A.F.Ca.US.002.01.1.1, assembly GCF_004022955.1. Taxonomy (NCBI): domain Bacteria; kingdom Pseudomonadati; phylum Pseudomonadota; class Alphaproteobacteria; order Hyphomicrobiales; family Phyllobacteriaceae; genus Mesorhizobium; species Mesorhizobium sp. M7A.F.Ca.US.002.01.1.1. The sequence goes on from NZ_RZQE01000188.1 coordinate 698, forward strand.
TGGTCCGGGTCACCGCGCCTCCGCGGGTCTTGGTCAGCAGTCCCTTGCGATCCAGTATCTCGAGGTCGGAGCGCACCGTGACTTCCGACACGCCAAAATCATCTGACAGGTCCTTGATGCGAACCTGTCCGCTGCGTTGCACTTCACCCAGGATCGATTGGCGTCTCTGCTCTGACAACATTGGCCTGTCCTTGCCTCCATGCGCCAAGCGATCGCCCTGGCCTCGGTTCACTCTACCGAAAATAGGGGAATTCGAAAGCTTTCGAAAGATTGCATTTGTTATTTCTTTCGCAAACACTGGGTCCAGGATTTTGAAATCAATCAATTGGAGAGTTTTGGACTCATGAGCCTCGGAACCAAGGTGCGCCTGGCGCGCCTCTTCTCACATCCATCGGGGAATCTTTTTGGCGGCGCGGTCGACCACTTTGTCGGCTATGGCGACGTGCGCAAAGGAGGTCTTGCCGACCTGCCGGGTGCGCTTGCACGCGTCATGGTAGGCAAACCCGACTACGTCAGCATCCAGCCTGGCACCGCGCGCCATCTGTGGCCGCAATATGCGGGCAAGGCTTCCCTGGTGATCCAGGCCGGCTGCTTCACCCCAGACGATCGCATCAGTGAACTGATTGCAACGCCCGAGGATGCGGTGCGCGCCGGCGCCGATGCGTTGGCCGTGGCCATTCCGGTGCGTGGCGCGACCGAGGGAAAATACATACGCTGGCTGACCGATTCGGTGAACGCGGCGGCTCGTTACGGCATGCCGGTGGTGGCGCATATCTACCCTCGCGATTTCACCGACGGGGCAAAAATCGTCTTCACCCCCGACGAGATCGCCTATGCGGCACGCATCGGCTACGAGTCCGGCGTCGATGTGATCAAGATCGGTTACACGGGCGATTTCGAGTCGTTTCGAGAGACCGTTCGGACCTGCCCGGTGCCGGTTGTGATCGCCGGAGGTCCGAAGACCGACACGCTGCTCGGCGCCCTTCAGCAGACGGCGGACGCCATCCGTGCCGGCGCGCGCGGTGCCGTGGTGGGCCGCAATCTCTGGGGGCACGGCGATCCGGAAAAGGCAGCGATCGCCTTTCGGGGCGTCATCCATGACGGCCTTTCGGCGCAAGACGCCTTGGCGAAGGCGGGTGCCTGAACGATGCCCGCCGTCCCTTCAATCCTCGGCTTCGGAGCTATTGCGATCGACGACATCGTCTATGTCGATCAGCCGTTGTCGGCGGGCAGGGGGAAGGTTTTGCAAAGTGCCCGGGCTTTCGGGGGAAACGTCGCGACGGCACTTGCCGCCGTCGCGCGGCTCGGCGGAAGCGCCGGGTTCGTCGGATGGCTGGGCAGTGCCGCCGACGACGCCGTGTTGTGCGATCTCGTTGCGAGCGGCGTTGAAACCGCGTTCGCGCCGCGCCACCCGCACGCGCGCCCGGTGCGCTCGCGGATCACCGTCGGTTCGGATGGGGAGCGGTTCATCGCGTATGACGACGAAGCGATGCTGGGCACCGCGCCGGACTTTCCGGACGAGGTTCTCAGCCGCGCGACTGTCCTGATCGTCGACAGTTACGGGATCGAGTCGCTGGATGTCGTGGCTCGGGCTCGCGATCTCGGCCTTGCGATCCTCGGCGATGTCGAATGGAGCCACGGCCCGGCCACCGAGAGACTGATCGGGCTCTGCGACCATCTCATTCTTCCGCTCGGTTTCGCGCGGACCGCCACCGGCCGCCAGGCTCCGGCCGAGATACTCGACGCATTGTGGTTGCCGTCGCGGTCCGCCGTGGTTCTGACGGATGGCGGCAGAGGCGTCTTCTATCGCGGACGCGACGAGACAGGGCTCTGGCACCTGCCTCCGCACCGGGTTGCCGTCGTCGACTCGACCGGCGCCGGTGACTGCTTTCATGGCGCCTATGCCCTTGCCTTGACGCGCGGGGCCGACACCGCAGGCCGGGTCGCATTCGCGGCCGCGGCGGCGGCCCTTTCGATAACGGGGCGGGGCGGGCGCGAGGCGCTTCCGACCGACGACCAGGTCAAGGAACTCCTGGCATCGACGAACGCGCCGTCGGCAGTCGAACTGAAATATGCGCGGCTTGATACCGGAACATAGCCTGAACTATCCGAGGAAAAATTTCGCAGGTGAGCGTAAGCCGAGGACAATCATAAGAATCAATGGCTTAGACTTGTGGAGGGAGGAATATGGCAGAAGTCGTTCTTGAGAATATCTGCAAGACATACGGGAACAATTTTCACGCAATCGACCAATTGAACCTGTCGGTCAAGGACGGCGAGTTCTTGATTCTCGTCGGGCCGTCCGGCTGTGGCAAATCCACCGCGTTGCGGATGATCGCGGGATTGGAGGACGTCACCAGCGGCAGCCTCCGGATCGGCGGGGTCGACGTCGTCGACATGCCGCCCAAGGATCGCGACATCGCGATGGTCTTCCAGAGCTACGCCCTCTATCCGCATATGACTGTGTTCGAAAACATCGGCTTTTCGATGCGGCTGGCAGGCAAGCCGAAGGCCGAGCGCAAAAAGCGCGTGGACGAGATCGCCAAAACCCTTCAACTGACGTCTCTGCTGGACAGCAAACCCGCGAACCTTTCAGGCGGACAGCGTCAAAGGGTTGCCATGGGCCGCGCCATGGTGCGCGAGCCGGCAGCCTTTCTCATGGACGAACCCCTTTCCAATCTGGACGCGAAACTGCGTGTTCAAATGCGCGCCGAAATCACCAGTCTGCAAAAGCAGCTCGGCGTAACGACCATATATGTGACCCACGACCAAACCGAAGCCATGACGATGGGCGACAGGGTCGCGGTGTTGAAAGGCGGCGTGCTGCAGCAGGTCGACGCACCCAAGAGACTCTATGAATCGCCGGTGAACGCTTTCGTTGCCGGCTTCATCGGGTCTCCTTCGATGAATCTTTTCGAGGCAACCCTGACGGGCGACGAACTGATGTCCGGCGCCTTGGCCATCCGGCTGCAGGATGCAGCCTTCGTGCGCAGGCCGGGCTTGAGGTCGTATGCGGGGCGCAAGGTCGTGTTCGGGATACGACCGGAGGATCTCTATGACAGCAGTCTCGAATCGGGCCGCAAGTATCAGACGATTCCGGCAAAGGTGACCTCGATCGAAGAACTCGGATCCGAACAAATCGTCCATCTCAACATCGATGCGGTCCGGGTGGACTCCGGCGACCCTGACGCGGTGCAGGATTTCGGCCTGGCGTCGAATGCGGTGGCGAAATTCGAACCGGTCAGCACAGTCCGCTCCGGCTCGGAAATCAGCTTGGCCCTGGATGATGCCAAGCTCCATTTCTTCGACCCCGAGACGCATCTGGCAATCTGAATATCAGCGATGAGACCCGCGGGCGAGGGTGAGGCGCCTGCGTAAGAAGACTTCTGAATAATCAGACGATCGGCCGCATTGTGCGGGCGAATATAAAGAAGGAGGAGAAAATGACGTTTCGTATTAAATCCGCGATGCTGAAAATGGCCGCGGCCGCATGGTTGCTTGGCGCAACCGGCGCCATGGCGGATACGACGCTGGAATTCACCCAATGGTGGGAGCCCGAATTGCCGGCTGGCTCGCTCAGGTCAATTATGGACGAGTTCGAGGCGGCAAACCCCGGAATCAAGGTGACGCTGGTCAGCGGCCCCTACGCCACCACGCGAGACCAGATCTCGGTTGGTGCTGCAACCGGAACGCTCAGCGACGTCGTCGGTCTCGACGGCGCCTGGGTGAACAATCTGAATGCGCAGGGTGCACTCGCCGACATGAATCCGATGATGGATGCGAGCGGTTTCGACAAGAGCCAGGTCGCGGATATCATCAAGGTGGACGGCAAGGCCGTGATGTTTCCCGTGGCTTCGTTCGTCTATCCGGTCTTCGTGAATTTGGACCTCGCCGCCAAGGCGGGCGTGACCAAGCTGCCGTCGACCCGTGCGGAGTTTCTCGAAGCCGCCAAGAAGATGACGCACGCCGACCAGAACCAGTATGGCTGGGTGCTGCCCCTGTCGCTGCAAACGCCATCCGGCGTCCAGAACGACATGATGTCGTGGGTTTGGGCTTCGGGCCAGTCGATGATGGCGAGCGGCAAGCCGGACCTTGAGGGCAAACCGGTGGTGGATATGCTCACTTTCGTCAAATCACTCAATGACGCCGGCACCATCTCGCCCGGCATCGCCACCAAGACCGAGCAGGAAAAGGTCGAGGAGTTCGTCAACAACCGCGTCGGGATGATGATCGACTCGCTCGCGCATGTGAACCTCATCCGCAAGCGCAATCCCAAGCTGAACTTCGACCTCATCCCGGTCCCTGTCGTGGAAAACTATACCGGCAAGCGCGGCCTTCCCTATGCCTCCTGGGGCATCGGCATCTCTGCGGCTTCGAAACATCAGGAAGAGGCCTGGAAACTCGTCCAGTATCTGATGAGTGAAAAGGTCAACGCCAAGCTCGTGTCGCTTGCAAACGCGTTCCCGGGCAACGTCAACGCCAAGCCCGATTTCGTGACCTCGGACAAGGCTTTCGGCAAGGCTTTTGAAATCTTCAAGACCGGTCATCTCGCCAATGAGTTCACGGGCCTGCCGGTGGCTGAAGACCTGATGACCCAGTTCGACGTGCAAGCCCAGAAGATGCTCGCCGGCGAGCAGTCTCCGGAACAAGCAGCCGCCGCCGCTCAGAAGGGCTGGATGGCGAAATTCTGATCGGCCTGTTCCCGTTTGCTGTCTTCGACCGGGTGACCTGACTTCGGGCAGGCCACCCGGCAACAACGGATCGGCATTCTGAGTGGACTTGTTTTTGAAAGCTTACCTTCCCTTGAAGGCGTATCCCAAGGTTGGCACATGACCCGGCAAAAGCGCTCCCACCACAAGCTCAAACGAGCGGTCGCACCCTACCTCTATCTGTCGCCCTCGCTGCTCATAATCGGGCTCCTGATGCTGCTGCCGATGGTGACGGTGATTGCCTACTCGTTCCAGAACAGCGCGGTGCTGCGTCGTGACCCATCCTTTGCCGGACTGAAGCACTACCAGGCGATCTTCGACGACCCCGTGTTCTGGGCTTCGCTGTGGCACACGCTCTACTTCACATGCATGAGTGTCATTTTCCACATGACCATCGGCATGGTCTTCGCGCTCATGCTGAACAGCGACCGCATCAATCCGACGCTGCGCAATATTCTGCGCGTGCTCTACATACTGCCCTGGCTGTTCACCGCGGTGATCATCGCCGTGATCTGGCGCCTCCTGCTTGAGCCGAACGGTGTCGTGAACAGTATTCTCATGCAAATCGGCATCATAGGTTCCAAGGTCGAATGGTTTTCCTCGCCTGAGACCGCGCTGCATGCAGTCACTTTTGCCAATATCTGGGCGGGCTACCCGCTCTTCATGGTCAGTTTGCTCGCGGGTTTGCAGGGCATTCCCAAGGATTTCTACGAGGCCGCCGATATCGACGGGGCGAAAGCCTACCAGAAGCTGATCTTCATCACCATTCCGCAGCTGATGCCGATCATCATCAGCATCTCGCTGCTCGACTTCATCTGGACCATGCAGGTCTTCCCGCTAATCTGGATAACGACGGGCGGTGGCCCGATCTACTCGACCGAGGTCCTCAGCACCTACACGTACAAGCTGGCATTTTCGAGCTACAACCTGTCGCAGGCTTCGGCCAGCGCCGTGGTCATCCTGCTGATCTCTCTCGGCCTGACGCTGTTCTATATTCGCTATCAAAAGGCTCGGTAATCACCATGAGGAAAAGGCACACGCCGAAAGACAGGCTGATCACCGTGGCGCTCCATGTAGCGCTTGCAGCAGGGCTCTTTTTCGCGGCATTCCCGATCTACTGGATGCTGAGCAGCTCGTTCAAATCGAATACCGAAATCTTTGCCCTGCCACCAACCATCCTGCCAAAGGCGTTCACGCTGGAAGCGTATGCAGCCATCCTTGGCGACCCGGTAAAGCTGCGCTTCTTCTTCAACAGCTATTTCGTGGCGGGAGCGGTGACCGTGCTGACGGTGCTGATCGCCTTGCTGGCGGCCTACGGGTTCAGCCGCTTCAATTTCCGCGGCAAGGGCAGCCTGAACACAATCATCATCAGCACGCAGACGATTCCGCCGATCACACTTTTGATCCCCTTCTTCGGGCTTGTCGTCTCATACGGTATCTTCGATACCTACGTCGCGCTGATCCTGACCTACCTGGTGTTTACGCTGCCCTACGCGATCCTGCTGATGACGGGATATCTGAACACCTTGCCCCGCGATCTCGATGAAGCCGTGGCTGTCGACGGCGGCAGCAGCTGGACCGCGCTTTGGCGGGTGATTGTCCCGATTTCACTGCCTGGTATCGTGGCGACGTCGGTCTACACCTTCCTGTTGTGCTGGAACGAATTTCTCTTTGCGCTGACGCTGACGAAGTCGACGTCCATGCGCACGGTCCCGATCGGCATCCAGCTGTTGATGGGGCAGCATGCCTTCGAATGGAACCAGATGATGGCGATGAGCGTGCTCGGCTCGCTACCGCTCTTGCTCATCTACCTCGTTGCCCAGAGGTACTTCCTCGCCGGCATGACCGCGGGCTCGGTCAAGTAGGATGTTCATCCCACGGCGACGCAGGGTGGCATCAATCAATAAGCGGTATCAAGGATTGAAAGGATGAACGTGAAAGACCTCAAAGTCGGCTGCCAGACCTTCACCTGGGAAATGCTGGGAGACCGGTTCACCGGCGGCCCCGACGATCTGCTGAGGGCGATCTCTGACGGTGGCTATGCCGGCATCGAGATCACCGACACCATGATCGGACATTATGGCGACAAGCCGGAGGAGTTCGCCGCCGCGCTGAAGACGTCGGGGCTGACGCTGGTTTCTTTCGCCTTTGGCTCGAACAGTGGCTTTACGCTGAAGGAGAAGATCGGCGACGATCTCGAGACCGCCAAACGCTGGATCGGCTTCGCGGCTGCGTTCCCGGGCGCGCTGGTCTCGATGGGCTCGGCGACGGTGGTGTCCGACGGGCCGCGTGAGGATAAGTTCGCCATCGCGGCCGATGTCTACAACAACGCCGGCGAGATCGGACGCAAGGCCGGGGTCCAGGTTGCGGTGCATCCCAGCTCGCACCACAACACGCTGCTGTTCGACCGCGCCGATTACGATGCGATCTTTGCCTTGCTCGACCCCGACCTGGTCGGCTGGGTACCGGATACCGGCCATATACTGCGCGGCCACAACGACATGTCCGATACGCTGCGCACCTACCGCGACCGCATCCGCTACATCCACCTCAAGGACGTCGATGCCAACGGCACCTGGGCCATGCTCGGCAAGGGCGTCTGCGACACGCCGGCGGTGATCGAGATCGCCAACACCGCACCGCGCTTCAATGGCTGGCTGGTGCTGGAGGAGGAATCCGAAACGGCCGCCGCGGATCCCGCCGGCGCGGTAAAAACCAACCGCCAGACAATGCGCAGCTTGGGCGCCTGAAGAACGAGACGATGATCAAGAAACAGGACAGACGCCTCAGGGTCGGTGTGCTCGGCTGCGGCCCCATCGCGCAGTTCGCGCATCTGCAATCCTGCGTGAAGGCTGGGAATGCCGACCTCTACGCCATCTGCGACGCGGCACCCGATCTGCTCGCCCGCATGGGCGCCACCTACGAGCCGCAAAAGATGTATGCCGACTACGACGCCATGCTCGCCGATCCCGAACTGGAAGCGGTGATCGTCGCCACGTCGGACGCCTATCACGTGCCGATGTCGATCAAGGCGCTCGATGCGGGAAAGCATGTCCTGTGCGAAAAGCCGATCGGCACCTCGGTGGAGGAAGGCGAGGCGCTGGCCCAGGCGGTCAGGCGCTCGGGCAAGGTGCTGCAGGTCGGGCATATGAAGCGCTTCGACCCGGCGCTGGAGGCGGCGCGCGACTTCGTGCGCGACGAGATCGGCGAGGTGCTGGCGCTGAAGGCCTGGTACTGCGATTCCACCCATCGCTACACCAACACCGATGCCATTCAGCCGCTGCCGGTCACCAGCAAGCTGGCGAAGAAGCCGACCGGCAATCCCAAGGCTGATCTCAGGCAATATTTCATGCTGGCGCACGGCTCGCATCTCGTCGATACGGCGCGTTTCCTGTGCGGCGAAATCGTTGCCGTGCGCGCCCGCCTCAACGAACGCTTCGGCGCCTATTGCTGGTTCGTCGAGACCGAATTCGCCAGCGGCGCGCTCGGCCATCTCGACCTGACGGTTGCCGTGCGCATGGACTGGCACGAAGGTTTTCAGCTCTATGGCGAGAACGGCTCCGTCATCGCGAAAACCTTCAACCCCTGGTACTTCCGCGCCAGCGAGGTCGAGATCTTTTACGAGAAGACCGCCACCGCCCACAAGCCGCTCGGCGCCGACGGCCATTTCTTCCGCCGCCAGCTCGAAGGTCTTGCCGACACCGTGCTCACCGGCACGCCGATGCGCGGCGCCAATGTCGAGGACGGTATCGCCTCGATCCGCGCCATGGTCGCCATCGCGCGTTCGGTCGAGACAGGTGAACGGGTCGAACTCGCCTCGGTTTCGGGAGCGGTCTGATGCGTCTCGGCATTTTCGCCAAGACATTTGCCGGCACAGAGCCGGCTGCCGTGCTGACGGCGGTTAAGCAGGCTGGCTATGAGACGACGCAGTTCAATCTCGCCTGCGCCGGCCTGCCGTCGATGCCGGATGTCGTGCCGGCGGATGCCATCGCTTCCGTCCGTGCCGCAGTGCGATCGTCAGGCGTTTCGCTGGCCGCGCTGTCGGGCACCTACAACATGGCGCATCCCGACAAGGCTGTGCGCGACGATGGTCTTCGCCGTCTTGCCGTCGTCATCGAGACGGCGGCGGCCCTCGGTATTCCGCTGGTCACGCTCTGCACCGGCTCGCGCAATGCCGCCGATCAATGGGCGTATCATCCCGACAATAGCACGCCGGCCGCCTGGTCCGACATGGCCGCCGAGATGGAGAAAGCGCTGGCGCTTGCCGAAGACGCCGGCGTCGATCTCGGCATCGAGCCCGAGCAGGCCAACATCGTTACCTCGGCCAGGGACGCGACCAGGCTGATCGCCGAAATGGGATCGAAGCATCTGAAGATCGTGCTCGATCCGGCGAACCTGTTCGAGCACGCGACGCAACACGAAGCGCGCGCCATCGTCGCCGCCGCGATCGACGAGGCTGCCGGCCATATCGCCATGGCGCACGCCAAGGATCGCTCTGGTGACGGCCGCTTTGCCACCGCCGGACAAGGCATCGTCGATTTTCCGCATTTTGTTTCACGGCTGAAGGCAGCGGGCTTCGACGGATCGCTCGTCACCCACGGGCTGTCCGCCGATGAAGCCCCCGGCGTCGCAGCCTTTCTGCGGGGACTCCTCTGATGGGCGCCGCGCCGGCGATCCTGCTTCGCGACGATGCATCGCTTCGTGTCTTCGACACGGGGCAGGGCAGGCCTCCCGTCGTCTTCCAGCATGGCCTCGGCGGTGATGCGGCGCAGGTGGCGCAGAACTTTCCCGATGGCCCTTCATACCGCCGGCTGACCGTCGAATGCCGAGCGCAGGGCGGTTCCGACGCCGGCAGCAATCGCCCGTTTTCGATCGCGATGTTCGCCGACGACGTGCTGGCCGCCGCAGATGCGGTCGGCCTCGACCGTTTCGTCGCCGGCGGCATCTCGATGGGCGCGGCCATCGCCTTGCGGCTTGCGGCCCGGCACCCGGATAGGGTCACAGGTCTCGTGCTTGTTCGCCCTGCCTGGGCTTTCGACGCGGCACCGCAAAACATGCGCCCTTACGTGGAAGTGGCGGAGCTCATCCTCAGCCGTCCGCTGGATGACGCGCGCGATGCCTTCGCGGCCTCCGCGACTGCCACATGGTTTCGCACCGAAGCGCCGGACAATCTCGCGTCCTTGCTTGGCTTTTTTGCGCGCGAGAACGCGAATGTTTTCGCCGAGGTGATGCGAGCAATCGCAAACGATGGGCCCGGCGTGACGCGGGCAGCGGCCGCCGGCCTCGCGCTCCCGACACTCGTCATCGGCAGCGGCATCGATCTCGTCCATCC
>NZ_RZQE01000189.1:0-10729 GCF_004022955.1 Mesorhizobium sp. M7A.F.Ca.US.002.01.1.1
GCTACGTGCTGGGGCGCGGCGAGGGCGGGCTTGGACTGGTGCTGCAATTGGTGCTGAACGGCATCAACATCGCGCTGTGCTTCCTGCTTGGGCTGAAACTTGGCTGGGGCGTCGCCGGCGTTGCCTGGGCGACCGTCACCGGTGAGTTCCTGGCCATGCTGCTCGGCCTGGCCATCGTGATCCGCCGGTTTCGCGCGGCCCCGCCCTTGCCGCGCCATCGCCTGCTCGACATGACCGCCTTCCTGCGCATGCTGTCGCTCAACCGCGACATCATGATCCGTTCGTTCTCGCTGCTCGCCGCCTTTGCATTGTTCACCCGCCAGGGCGCGCAGTTCGGCACGGTGACGCTGGCCGCCAACGCCGTGCTGATGAATTTCTTCCTCGTCGCCGGCTATTTCCTCGATGGCTTTGCCACCGCCGCCGAACAGCTGGCGGGCCGTGCCGTCGGCGCACGTGCCGCCGCACCGTTCCGCCAGGCCGTGCGGCTGACGCTGTTCTGGGGTTTCGGGCTGGCGGGAGCCGCGACGCTGGTAATGCTGTCTGGTGGCGCCAATCTGGTCGCTCTCGTGACGACATCGGAGGACGTCCGTTCGGTGGCCGACATCTACCTGCCATGGGCGGCATTCACGGCGCTGAGCGGTGTGCTGGCGTTCCAGATGGATGGCGTCTTCATCGGCGCGACCTGGTCCCGCGACATGCGCAACATGATGCTGCTGTCGTTCCTGGTTTTCGCGGCCGCGCTGCTGACCCTTGCGCCGGCCTTCGGCAACACTGGACTGTGGGCGGCGCTGCACGTCTTCCTGCTGGTGCGAGGCTTCAGCCTGCTGACGATCCTGCGGCTCAGGGTGCGGACGGCGTTTTAGACGGTGTCCCTGCGCCGTCCAGGACACTGAGCGGCAGCTTCGCGATAGGAATTTTTTCTTGACTCGGTGACCTCAGCTATGGTAGATTTTTGCCCATGGTGCTGATTTGCGCCAATGACCCGCCGCACTGGCGGGTTTTTTGTTTGATGCGCCGTCAGCCAACGCCCGGCGAAAGCTCCGAAGGAACCCGTCGACCCGAGTTCGTTGCACCATCTGCGAGCGGGCCGTCAGCCGCGACCTGCGCTCCTGAGAGCAGTTCAGAGTTGCCTGGACGCCCAGAAGTCGAGGCGGCTGTCGCGCAACTCGCAAATCGACTTCAGCCGTTCTTTTTCGACGAAACGGGCCATTCCGGAAAGAATACGGCCTGGCAGCGAAGGCCCGGCATAGATCATGCCGGTGTAGAGCTGCACCAGATCGGCACCCGCACGGACCTTGTCCAGCGCCGTATCGGCGGAATCGACGCCGCCGACGCCGACGATGGCAAGCTCCGGCCCGAGCAGTTTGCGCATCTTCGCCAGCACGATGGTCGAACGCTCGAACAGCGGCTTGCCGGAGAGCCCCCCGCTCTCGCGTGCGGTGTCGCCGCTGCGCAGTGGCGGCCGGGAGATGGTGGTGTTGGAGACGATGACGCCGTCCACCCGCTTTTCCGTGACTTCGGCGGCGATGTCCTCCAGCTCTGCCTCGACCAGATCCGGCGCGATCTTCAGGAACACCGGCGGCTGGGCGGTTGCCGCGGCGCGCGCGGCCATGACCCGCGACAAGAGCTCGCCAAGCTGCTCACGCGCCTGCATGTTGCGTAGGCCCGGCGTGTTGGGCGAGGAGATGTTGACGGTCAGATAGCTGGCGTATTGCGCAAACCGGGCGGCGCCGCGCTCATAGTCGCCGATGCGGTCGCTGCTGTCCTTGTTGGCGCCGATGTTGACGCCGACGATGCCGCCACGCCCCTTGCGCGCAGCAAGGCGCTTTTCGGCCGCTGCATGGCCTTCATTGTTGAAGCCCAATCGGTTGATCACCGCATCGTCGGCCGTCAGCCGGAAAATGCGCGGCTTCGGATTGCCGGCCTGCGCCAGCGGCGTGATCGTGCCGACCTCGGCAAAGCCGAAGCCCAGGCCAAGCAGCGCGTCGGGCACTTCGGCGTTCTTGTCATAGCCGGCCGCCATGCCGAGCGGATTGGGGAAATCGAGGCCGCAGATGCTGACCGTCAGCCTGTGGTCGCGGATCGCTGGTGCACCAACCGGAACGCCGCATCGCAAGGCCGCGATCGACAGGCCATGCGCGGTTTCCGGATCGAAGGCGAACAGCAGCTTCTGGCCGAGCCGGTCGAGCACGCTCATTGCCCCTCCAGTGCCGGGAACTGGTGCACACCATCGGAGCCAAGCGGCAGTGGCCGGACCCACAGCACAGCCTTGAGGCCGAGCGGACCATAAAGATGCGGAAACAGCGCACCACCGCGCGAGACCTCGTATCTCAGCGCAGCACCCAGGCTGGCGCCGTCGATGGCGACCAGCAGAAGGTCGGTCTGGCCGGCAAAGTGCTTTGCCGCCGTTTCCTTGACCTGCGCCGCCGTGGAGAAGTGGATGAAGCCGTCTGCGACATCAATCGGCGCGCCGGTGAAGCGGCCATGCGTTTCGGCCTCGCGCCAAAGCGCCTGCGGGGTTATCTTGTAGATAATCTGAGACATGGTTGCGCTATAGAGCAGTTCCAGGAAAAGTGTGAAACGGTTTTCCCGGGAAAAGCGCATAGCGCTTTCCCTTGGGAATTGCTTCAAAAGATTCCGAACCAGCCATTCGGGAAAGGCCACGCCAAGGGTCTTCCCCATTTCCGGCGCAAACATGCGATATCTGAGGCCTTTGCCATGGAGGACAACATGCGTCTGCAGCACATCTTGATCCCCGCCGCGCTCGTTTCGCTGGTCGCGGCTTCAGCTTATTCGGAAGAAACCGACCGCTACCGGCTGGAAAAGTCGGCCACCGGCTATATCCGCATGGACACCCAGACCGGCGCCATGTCGATCTGCGACGAACGCTCCGGCCAGCTCGTCTGCAAGATGGCGGCCGACGAACGCGCCGCTTTCCAGGACGAGGTCGACCGCTTGCAGACCTCGATGAAGGCGATGGACGAGCGCGTCACCAAGCTCGAGAATTCGCTCTCCGCCCGCCTCGAATCGAAACTGCCGAGCGAAGAGGATTTCAACAAGACGATGGGCTACATGGAGCGCTTCCTGCGCGGCTTCATGGGGATCGTCAGGGATATGGACAAGGACAACGGCGCCCAGCCCAATTCGCAGAAGACCTGAGCGTTTCAACCACGGGAGGCGGCGCACTGGCTTTGCCGCTTGAAAACAGCGCGCAGCCGCTCATAATCGTCCAGTTGAACCCGAAAAGCCAAAAATCATCGGGGATTCGGGGAGGGACATTTGCCGGCAGGCTATTCTTTCGTCATCGCCGACGATCACCCGCTGTTTCGCGGTGCGCTGCGCGAAGCGCTCGCCGGCATCGGCAATGTCGCCGCCATCCATGAAGCCGGCGATTTCGAGAGCGCCAAGGCGCTGGTCGTTGCCAACGAGGACGTCGACCTGGTGCTGCTCGACCTGTCGATGCCGGGCGCCAGCGGCCTGTCCGGCCTGATCTCGCTGCGTGGCATTCATCCGGCGGTGCCGCTGGTCGTGGTGTCGGCGCATGACGATCCGGCGACCATCAGGCGGGCGCTCGACCTCGGCGCTTCCGGCTTCATCTCCAAATCGGCCAGCATGGAAGAGATCCGCAGCGCCGTGCAATCGGTGCTTGCCGGCGATATTGCAGCACCCGTCGGCGTCGATCTCGGCACCGAGCGCGACCCTGAAATATCCGACCTGATCAAGCGGCTGCAGGCGTTGACGCCGCAGCAGACCCGGGTGCTCGGCATGCTGGCCGAGGGCCTGCTCAACAAGCAGATCGCCTATGAACTCGGCGTCTCCGAGGCCACCATCAAGGCGCATGTCTCCGCCATCCTGCAGAAGCTCGGCGTCGACAGCCGCACCCAGGCGGTGATCCTGCTGTCCAAGATCGGCAGCGACCCGCTGCAGCCGGCGGGTTAGACCCCTATTCCGCCGCCGGCGCCAGCGGCCTGACCCTGGCCATCATCGAGCGCAGTACCGCTGGTTTGAGCGGTTTGTTGATCACCGCAATCTCGAGCCCGCCGGCGGCCGTGCGCACCTCGTTGGAGCGGTCGGCGGTGACCAGCACGGCCGGCAGGGTGTCGCCATGGATCGCACGCAGCCTGACGACGAGTTCGAGGCCGGTTTCGCCGTCGAGATGGTAGTCGGCAAGGACGATGTCCGGGCGGTGTATCTTCGCGGTCTCCAGATCCTTTGAACCGGACGCGGTGTCGACGTTGCAACCCCAGCCTTCGAGCAGGAGCCGCATGCCTTCGAGGATGCGGGCGTCGTTGTCGATGCACAGCACGTGCAGACCGGCCAGCGAGGCCGTCGCGCGGGCGGGAGCCCTGGCTTCGATCTCGCGTCGTGCCTGCACGGCCGCGACGGGCAGGATAACGGAGAATCGCGTGCCCTTGCCCGGACTGGAAAAGATGCGGATCTCCAGGCGCAACACCCGGGCGATGCGGTCGACGATGGAGAGGCCGAGACCGAGGCCCTCGGCCTCGCGCGCGCCCTCGTCGAGCCGGGTGAATTCGCGAAAGACGGTGTTCAGCTTGTCGCCGGCGATGCCGATGCCGGTGTCGATCACCTGGATCTCGGCCAATTCGCCGCGCCGCCTGACGCCAACCAGGACGCGGCCGTGGCGCGTGTATTTGATGGCGTTGGAGACGAGATTCTGGATCAGGCGGCGCAGCAAATTGCGGTCCGTCGTCACCGTCAACGATGACGGCATGATGGTCAGCTCGAGCTTCTTTTCGGCCGCGAGCGGGCGGAAGTCGTTGCCGATCTGGCGCAGCAATCCGTCGAGGTTGAAGGCGGTGTCATCCGGCTTCATCGCGCCGGCATCGAGGCGGGAGATGTCGAGCACGGCGCCGAGAATCGTCTCGACCGATTCCAGCGAGGATTCGATGTTCACGGCCGCCTTGCCGGCAGGTCCCTTGCCGGCCTTCTCGATCAGCGAGGAGCAATAGAGCCGGGCGGCGTTCAGCGGCTGCAGGATGTCGTGGCCGGCGGCGGCGAGGAAGCGCGTCTTGCCGAGATTGGCCTCCTCGGCCAGCATCTGTGCCTGCGCCAGTTCCTCATTGACCCGGGTCAGTTCGATGGTGCGCGTCTTGACGCGCTGCTCCAGCGATTCATTGGCACGCTTCAGTGCCAGGTCCTGCTCGACGCGACCGGAAATGTCGGCATAGGTGGCGACGATGCCGCCGTCCGGCATCGGGTTGGAACGCAGTTCCAGGATGCGGCCCGAGGTTTTCAGCTCCATCTGCCATGGGCTGACGAAGCTGGTCAGCCGGTTGAGCATGGCCACACGCTGATCGGCAGGGATGTCGCCGCGCTCGGCGAGATGGCGCAGGATGCGGTCGAGCGAGACGCCGACCTGGCCCATCTCGTCGGGCAGGTCGAACAGTGCCCGGTACTGGCGGTTCCAGCAGATCAGGCGGAAATCCCGGTCGAAGACGGTGATGCCCTGTTCCATCTGGTCGAGCGCGATCTGCAAGAGGTCGCGGTTGTGCTGCAGCGCCTCGGTGGCGTCGTCGAGCAAGCGGAAGGCATCTCGGGATTCGCGGTCGTGGCGCCGAAACAGCAGCGACAGGATCAGTCGTGCCGAGGAGGAGCCGACGGCGCTGGCCAGCAGCTGCTCGGAAAAGCGGATGACGTCCATGCTCGCCTGCTCGTTGCCGTGCAGAGAGGCTCCGTTGGTCTTTTCGAACGACTGGAAGGAGCGCTCGGTGCGCTCGACGCCGAGATAGCGCCCGATCGTGTCCTTCAGGTCGTTGACGGTGATGGCGGTGCGGAAACGGCGCAGGCTGGGCATCGGGCCGGCATCGCGCGGCACGAAGATCGACGCCTGGATGCGTTCCAGCGGCACCGACGCGCGCGACAGCGAGCCGAGCACGAAAAACACCGCATTGATCGACAGGCTCCATAACACGCCGTGGTTCAGCGGTTCGGCGACGGTGCCGAACAGGGCCTGCGGCCGCAGCGCCTCGAAGCCGAACAGCCCGTGCACGATGATGCCGGTATCGGCCGCGGCAAGCGACGGCAGGAGCAGTGTGTAGCCCCATACGAGGATGCCGGCGACCATGCCGAGTGCCGCACCCCGGCCGTTGGCGCCGCGCCAGATCAGCCCGCCGATCAGGGCGGGGGCGAACTGGGCGATGGCCGCGAACGACATCAGGCCGATCGACGACAGGCGCGCGCTGTTGGTGCTCTCGCGGTAGTAGAGGAAGGCGATGAACAACAGGATGAAGATCGCCCCGCGCCGCACATTGAGGATCAGCGTCGACCAATCCTCGGTCTCGGAGGTCGAGGTCTTGAGCAGGCGGCGCACGAACAGCGGAATGACGAGATCGTTGGAGATCATGATCGACAGCGCCACGCTTTCGACGATCACCATCGCCGTCGCCGCCGACAGGCCGCCGATGAAAGCCGCCATCGCCAGCACATCATGGCCGCTGAACAGGGGCAGCGACAGCACATAGAGATCGCTGCTGGTTCCGGCGCCGACCAGCGACAGGCCGGCGAAGGCGATCGGCAGCACGAACAGGTTGATCGCCACGAGGTAGAGCGGGAACACCCATGTCGCGGTGCGCAGTTCGGCCTCGCCGCGGTTTTCGACGATGGTGACGTAGAACTGCCGCGGCAGCATGATGATGGCAAAGCCGCTGAGGCACGTCAGCACCAGCCAGGTGGCGAGCGAGGTGTTGTAGCTCATCGCCTGCCGGACCTGCGCGTTCTCGGCGAGCTTGTCGAACATGTCGCCTGGGCCGCCGAAGATCAGGAAGGTGACCATCAGGCCGATCGCCAGGAAGGCGGCGAGCTTGACGACGGTTTCGACCGCCACCGCCAGCACCAGCCCGTCCTGGTGTTCGGTGGCGTCGGCGTGACGGGTTCCAAACAGCACCGCGAACAGCGCCAACAGCATGGCGACGACCAGCGAGATGTCGCTGACGAAGGGATCGAACGAAGGCG
Source organism: Mesorhizobium sp. M7A.F.Ca.US.002.01.1.1 (assembly GCF_004022955.1). NCBI lineage: Bacteria > Pseudomonadati > Pseudomonadota > Alphaproteobacteria > Hyphomicrobiales > Phyllobacteriaceae > Mesorhizobium > Mesorhizobium sp. M7A.F.Ca.US.002.01.1.1. The sequence continues at coordinate 6,973 of NZ_RZQE01000189.1, forward strand.
GCGATCCCGTATAGTGCTCGACCATCAGGCTGACCGAACCGGATATCGCCTTCAACTGCAGCGCGATATAGGGCACCGCGCCGATGGTGGCGATCAGCGTGGCGATCGCCGCGACGGTGAAACTCTTGCCGTAGCGTGCGCCGAGGAAATCCGCGATCGAGGTGATCTTCTCGGTCTTGGCCAGCCGCACGATACGGTTGAGCAGCGGGAAGCCGAAGACGAAGACGAGCACCGGGCCCGTATAGATGCCGAGGAATTCGAGGCCGCGTTCGGAAGAGAGACCGACCGAGCCGAAGAAAGTCCAGGATGTGCAGTAGATCGCGAGGCTGAGCGCATAGATGAAAGGCCGCCCCCGGCTCGGCTCGGAGATGGCCGAGCGGCGGTCGCCGAGGCTGGCGATGGCAAACAGCAGCGTCACATAGGCGACCGCGATGATGACGATGAACAAGCCCTGCACGCTTGGACTTTCCTCCTCTGCCGTCTTTCTATCCGGCTTGCCCGGACGCAACCACAGCTTGGCGTCCGAGTCCATTGCAGAGCTGTGCAGGACGGCTATCAGGGCGGCGCGTCGGTGTCGTTATGGTGAAGATCGCCGCTGAGCGCCGTGGTTTTCGAAGGTGTGTCGGTAAATGTCTTTCAGATCGCGTTCGGGGCGATGCGTTATCCTATGGCGCATGCGGGAGTTCGGCACGCGCTTCCCGAATAATGTCGTCGATCGACTTTTCGCTGACCGGGCTCTCAAAACCTTCGTTGATCGCCGCCTGAATCGCTTTCCGCTTCTCGTCGGGCGAAAGCGCGTCAAACCAAGCGCGCTGCTCCTTTGTTGGAGCCGCCCACGGATAAACATCAATGCTGATGGTTTCGAGCATGTTCATGAGAACATTATAGGCGAAAACGCCTATAATTTCCAGAAATTCAATGCTGGCTTTGCCGTGCCGTCAATGCGGGAAACCTTGCAAAGAGCGATTGATCGCTCGCGTCAACAACCAGGGGCCCATGCCGTGCTCGGCGGCAATCTGGTCCAGCGTGGTCGTTTTGCAGTGATTCGGCGGCATCTGTGTCGATTTGCATCGCGGGGATGAAATTTCACGCCCTTGTACGCAACGCGTCAAATTCGGCAGAGCTGCCGCCCAAAGTGCCGTAAGGTAAGGAGAAAGCGGTTGTTTTCTCCCTTTTACCCATGTTGCGTCAGGAGGTTTTTGTTATGTTGCCTCAGGTCGATGCCGCAAGGACGGAAACGGCAGCTCGGCCAGTCACGACAAGGAGGGTCGAATGCTGAAAGAATTCCAGGAATTTATTTCCAAGGGCAATGTGATGGACCTTGCGGTCGGCGTCATCATCGGCGCGGCCTTCGGCAAGATCGTCGATTCCCTTGTTAACGATATCATCATGCCGATCGTCGGCGCGATTTTCGGCGGCTTGGACTTCAACAATTATTTCCTTGGCCTCTCCTCGGCCGTCAACGCCACCTCGCTGGCCGACGCCAAGAAGCAAGGCGCGGTCTTTGCCTACGGCAGCTTCATCACTGTCGCGTTGAACTTCCTTATCCTCGCTTTCATCATTTTCCTGATGGTCAAGGCGGTGAACAACATGCGCAAGCGGCTTGAGCGCGAGAAGCCCGCTGCACCGGCGGCTCCGCCGCCAGCCGACGTCGCGCTGCTCACCGAAATTCGCGATCTGCTCGCCAGGCGCTGACCACGGGCAGCATTGCTGGACCAAAACCCCGGTCGTTGGCGGCCGGGGTTTTCTGTTTTCGCATCTGGTAAGGACCGCTGACGAAAACCGCAGACCAAAAACGGATCCGCCCATGACCCTGATCGACAGCTTGCGCACCGAGGCCCGTGCGGCACCCGAAAGTGGCATTGTCGCCGTCGTCAATTACGGCCGCCTGCGCGAAGGCATGATTCCGCTCTGGGCCGGCGAAGGCGACCTGCCGACGCCAGCCTTCATCACCGATGCCGCGTCGAAGGCGCTGGCCGGCGGCGAGACATTCTACACCTGGCAAAGGGGCATCCCCGATCTCAGGCAGGCACTCTCCCGTTACTATGCCAGGCATTTCGGCAAGAATTTCCCGGAGGAAGAATTCATCGTCACCGGCTCCGGCATGCATGCCATCCAGCTGGCGCTCGACGCGCTCGCCGGCGCCGGCGACGAGGTGGTCTACCTGTCGCCGGCCTGGCCGAATTTCGATGCCGCAGCAGGGATAGCGGGAGCCGTCCCAGTCGCGGTCACGCTCGATCATTCCGGCAATGGCTGGTCCTGCGACATCGAGAAGATCGCCGCTTCGATCACGCCGCGCACAAAGGCGCTGTTCATTAACACGCCGTCGAATCCGACCGGCTGGACCGCCGATCACGAGACCTTGCAGGCGATCCTCGCTCTGGCGCGCGCGAAAAACCTCTGGATCATCGCCGACGAGATCTATTCACTGTTCCACTATGGCCACGGCCGCGCGCCGTCCTTCCTCGACATAGCGTCGGCGGAAGACCGTATCCTGTACGTCAACTCCTTTTCCAAGAACTGGGCGATGACCGGCTGGCGCGTCGGCTGGATCAAGACGCATCCGAGCTTGCAGCAGGTGTTCGAGAACCTGATCCAGTATTCGAGCTCCGGCGTCGCCCAGTTCATGCAGCGCGGTGCGGTCGCCGCCCTTGACGAGGGCGACGCCTTCGTCGCCGAACAGGTGGAGCGGGCGCGCAAGGCGCGCGACCTTGTCTGCGGCATCCTCGGCGCCACCGGCCGCGCTGGGTTTACGGTGCCGCAGGGCGCGTTCTATCTGTTTTTCACCGTCGAGGGCATCACCGATTCACGCACCGCTGCCTTCGACATCGTCGACAAGGCCAATGTCGGCCTGGCGCCAGGCACCGCTTTCGGCCCCGGCGGTGAGGCGTTTTTGCGGCTGTGCTTCCACCGCCGTCTCGACCAGATCGAGGAAGCGGCACACCGGCTGGCGAAGTGGATGAAGAACGCCTGAGCCGCTGACGAAGCCCGAATTGAAATCGCTCCGGCGAGCCAGATGGCCGCCGGAGTAGAGTTCCAAACGGCATCAGCCGCCTGACTTGGGCACCAGCAATGGAATGATGCGGTCGCTCTTGGCCACCGAAGGCCGACCGGCGGAGCCGTAGGGGATGCCGAGCGCATCCCAGGTCTCGACCAGCGCATCCTGCAATTCGGCGATCAGCGCATCGGAATGGAACGGCGTCGGCGTGATGCGCAGCCGCTCCGTACCGCGCGGCACGGTCGGGTAGTTGATCGGCTGGATGTAGATGCCGTGCACGCCGAGCAGGCGGTCGCTGGCCATCTTGCAGGCCTCGGGATCGCCGACCAGCAGCGGCACGATGTGCGTCGGCGAATCCATCACCGGCAGGCCGGCGGCCGACAGGATGTGTTTGGTTCTCGCGGCCTGCTGCTGCTGGGCGTCGCGCTCGGCCTGCGAGCGCTTGAGATGGCGGATCGACGCGGTCGCGGCGGCAGCGATCGCCGGCGGCAGTGCCGTGGTGAAGATGAAGCCCGGCGCATAGGAGCGCACGGCGTCGATCACAGCGCTGGTGCCGGTGATGTAGCCGCCCAGCGTGCCGAATGCCTTGGCCAGCGTGCCTTCGATGATGTCGATGCGGTCGGCCAGGCCTTCGCGCTCGGTGATGCCGCCGCCGCGCGGCCCGTACATACCGACGGCATGGACCTCGTCGATATAGGTCATGGCGTTGTAGCGCTCGGCGAGTTCGACGATCTCTTTGATCGGCGCGATGTCCCCATC
>NZ_RZQE01000018.1:0-32207 GCF_004022955.1 Mesorhizobium sp. M7A.F.Ca.US.002.01.1.1
GTGCGCGGGTCTCCGCGACCCGTGATGTAAGCCGGGCGAGTTCCACTTCGTCCCCGCGCTCTAGCGCTGCAAGTCGCCCTGCGTTGAGCTCGGCCACCGACTCGATTGGCTGTGCCGCGATCTCCCGAAGAGCTTCGAGGAGCAGTTGGCGGCGGCTGTCTTGGTGGTGCCGGCGCTCAATGTCGAGCGCGGCGCGCGACGCATCTTGGCGACTATCGGAGAACACCACCGCCTTGGCGGGATCGCCGCTCGCGTGGAGAAGCTCGAAGATTTCTGTCGCGACCAGCTGGGAGCTTTTGGCGAAGCCGGTCCGGAAATTCCGGATCGGCGATTGCCGAAATTTGGCACTGCGCCCGGAATAGTCGGCGCCACAGGCAGGGCAACAGTTCGGGCCTGCGCTGCCCAGGCGCCGAAGCTCCCGACTGCTTGGTCGCCGGGGCAGGTGAAAGAGTCGCCCTTCCACCCGATCTCGACCGCTTTCGCCTTCCCGATTGACTACACCGTTGCGCGTGTCGAGTACGGTCTCCACCCAGGTCTCGGTCGTGTTATCTCCCTGTTTCGGTTCCCGACGCGAGGGCCAGAAGATGGCAAAATCTTCATAAGAGAGGTCTTCGTAATTGCCCTCGCCTCCGGTTTCGGGAAGCGACTCAAGATCGGGAGAAGCAGGCAGGAGCTCGACCGGCAACCCCGGACCCATCGGGTTTTCGCCCCGCCGGCCGCCGACGAACTCCTCACCGCACGCTTCGCAATAAACAAGCTCGAAAATACGGCGCAGATCGCCGCCGTCATGGGCGTAGGTGGTCCCGCGCTCGACGGTCACGCCGTCGAACTCGATACTCCCGCCTACGGTCACTGTCGGGGTAGCGAACAGACCCTCAATGCTGCGGATGAAGATGTGCTCTCGAAAGCTGGTGACGCCGTCACGCACACTTACGCCGTAGAGTTCCCTCAGACGCTCACCGATACCACGCAGCAGGGTTAGTCCCCGAAGCGCCTTCATCGAACCGTCCGCGGCTCCGAAGATCCTTACGGCGAGTTCGTCGGCCGCGGTGGCACGCATCGAGGGGCCGTCGGCCACGCGACAGGCGTGCGCTAACAGCGCGGCCGCTCCCTCAACCGCCTGTTTGACGGCGGCCGGCCGGTCCGACCCACCGCCGTTCGGTGAGAGCACGGCTCCGCAGGCGAGGATCGCGGCGTCCAGCTCTTCGGAGCGCGCCACCCGGCCCACGTAGTCCTGGTCCGGCGCGAGCACGTCGACGAGTTTCTCGAACGGTCTACCGTCCATCGGCAGAGCACCCTCAATGGCGTCGATCTCCGGCTCGCCCGTCACTATGGCCTCGGCCCACGCTTCCTGGTTAGCCGCGCCTTCGATTCCTGGGGCCGGATAGGTCCCCATGGGTCCGAAAAAGTCGTATAGATACCTCAAGCTGCGTTCGCGCTCCACTCCGCTCATCGGCAAGGAAGCGCTGGAGGCCAGAACGCGCAGCTTGTGGCGGGTTTCGGGCCGATCTAGCCCTAGGCGGTGAACGAGTGCGCGGATGAGGCCCGCCACCTCGGTACCCGCAGACCCGCGCACCAGGTGAAGCTCGTCGAGTACCAGGAAGAAGTAGGAGTCTTTCTCGCGTTCGAGCCAGGCGCGGGTCTGATCGAAGATCGGTTGCTCGATCTCGCGGGAAAGCATCGCCCCGAGCATCGAGACATTGGTCACCAGGAGGTCGGGCGGAGTGGCCTGCACGTCCCAGCGGGCGATCAGCTCAGCGCCGTCGGCCGATGGGAACAGATATCGAGTCGGATCCTCGTCCAAATGCCGCTGATCGTGACTGCGGGCAAGCGCCTGGTCTTCGGCATAGCTATTTATCGCGTCGGCGACGCGCTTGACACGGCGGGCAGCCGCCTCTTGTTCCCGGCGCGTATGCCCACGGCGAGGATGCTGCAGGTGCCCTGCGACGGGCGTAGCGCTGGTGTAACGGGCGAAGAATAGGCGATTGCCTGCGAACCGGCGGTCCATTACCTCGTTAGCTTCGGGCGAATCAAACGTCTTTCGTAGCCTGGTCAGCTGGTCCTCGACCAGTGCGTTCATGGGGTATAGGACGAGCGCGCGAAGAGCTTTAGGGCGGTCGGGGTGCTCGTGCTCGCGATGATGACGGAACTGGCTGGGTGTTGTCCGCCACCACTCGCCCTGCAGATAACCGGCACCAGGTGCCGGCCAGCGGACGGCTTCTTCCGCCATGGTGGCCAGAATCGGAAGCATGAAGGCCTCCGTCTTCCCTGAACCGGTCCCCGAGGTGACTATGCCGGGATGGCCCGGCCGAGCGCCTCTTGCTAGCATCTCCATCTGATGGAGGTACGGTTTGAACAGATGGGTCCTCAGGAGTTCATCGCCCGGCGCGCCCGGGAAGAGGCCGGAGACGCCTAGCTCTGCGAACGCCCGCCGCCCTTCTCGTGAGAAGTGTGCGAGCGGGTTTTCCCTAACCATGGTCACGAAATCCGACAGGGCGTGGTTGGAAGCCTTGTAACGGGGTACCGGTTCGATAAATGGCGCCGTTGCCAAGGTTCCGCTCGATCGCAGCAGCGCCCGCCGTCTATCAGCAAGCGTCGGGCGTCGAACCCGGAAGGCAGTGTCTAGATAGGAAATGTAGAGCTCGCGAATGCGCTCGAAGCCGCCCAACGGATCCAGCATGTATCCCCCTCCTCCTCAAGCTTTGTTTCCGAGCCGTTCCCGCAGCCATGAGCTACCGGCAGACAATCCCGCGGACGCCTCGTTCTCCAGCCCTGCCACGGCCCCGGCGAGGCTCGCCGCTCGCTCCGCTCCCAGGACCCAAGCCGCGCGATGAACCTGACACGCAACCTCCAAAACGCTAGCCGAGGCTTCCGATTCTGCTGCAGTGAAGAAGTCCATCACCTCCGCGGCGGTCGGCTCGGGCGCACGGAGCGCATCGAGCCGGGTTGGCGGCTGGGTGGCGCCAACCGCGCGGCTAAGAAGCCTGGGCGAGGCGCCGTCAGCGGCGAGCGGGCAGAGCGCGACCACCTCAGGCAGGGCGCCGCGCCAGTCTCGGTCGGGATCCACCGACGGAGTTCCAAGGCTGGCGAAAATAAGTAGATTTCGAGGGCGTCGTGGATCCTGCATCACCTCAAGAAGGCCGGGCATCCAAAGCGCTGCGGGCGTACGATGAAGCCCGTCCAGAAGCACTACATGGAAGCGCGCGGGATCCAGACGCGCCGCCGCCCATGTTTTTGAGAAGCAACTGTGTCGCGCCGATCCCGGATAGTGCCAGAGATCGTCGAGTGAGATAACTGACGGATCGAGCACATGGCGGCCGTATCCCCCGCCCGCAACCAGATCGGCATAACAGGCCACAAACGCTGCAGCGCTCCTGTCTGGCAGGACCACGAGCCGCCCCCCTCTGACCGCGACGTCCGCCAGTAAGACGTCGTCGACAGTGTAACCCCATCTAAGTGCCGTCGCCTGCAAGATTTGATCGAACTCGCTCCAGGGCTTGATCTCACCGCCCGAAACGTGAGGCGTCGCCCACGGCGGCCCGCCTGCGGCCGCCACTTCGAAGGCGGCCCCTGCCTCGCCCAGCTTTGCAGCTAGTCGGCGGCCCAAGACGGTGATCCTTGCGTCTGCATCGGGCGGCAGTTCGCCCAGTTCACCCAGCAACTGCGTGAGCTCCCTGGAAAGGGTGGAGCGCGCCTCGTCCAAGGCCACGCGTTCTCTGTCGAGCTCCGCTCGTCTCGCTACAACATCAGTCGCCAGGGCCGCTACCTCTTGTGCCAACCGGTCCCGCTCTCCGCTGCGGTCGTCTAATTCGCGAAGGAGCTTGGTTTCAAGCTCGCGCCGGATCTCACTCTCTAGCTCCGCCCTGCGCTCGGACAACTCAGCGGCCAAGCGGTCACGGATGGGCGTCAAGGAACTGAGTGTTTCGACGATTTCGTCCAGGGCTAGGACGCTCTTTCCGACGGACGGTGCGAAAGTTTTCAGTCGTTCACGCATGGGCTCAAGATCACTACCGCTATTCGGAAGAAGACCCGCTCGATCGAACTGCGTGACGATCTGTCCGATCTGGGCGCGCGTAGGCGCGCTAGGCCCTTGTTGGCTCGTCTTGCGGAGGCGCTTCAGTACAGCGTCTAGGAAGTCCGTGTCGCGGCACCAGTTCACAGCACCCGTAGCAGTACCGACGGTAGAGCCGGGCACTGTCACCCATCGCTCTTCCACCTGATCACCTTCGAACAGTCGCTCGTCGAAGGCGTACGTCTGGAGGTGCTCCAGCCCGCTGGTGTCGGCGACCCAAAGGTCGCTAGAGGGATGGCGCACCATCTTCACTAAGACGCATAGCCCGCCCGCGAGTGCCGCTACAACGCTGTCCGATCCGGCGAGCAGCCGCGGCTGCCCAACTTCAACCAGCTGACGCCGGGCGGCTTCGGCGTCGACCTTTCGGAAGTCGAGCACCTCGCAAACTTCGCGCGGGTCGACGACGACGAACTGATCCCGATCCTGAGTACCTTTCCCGTTCGGCTCCACCGTAAAGGCAACCAGACATCGGCTGCTAAATCCCTGCAGTCGGGGCGCGAACGCACGCCCTTCCGTTGGAAGGGCCTGCGACCATTCTCGGTAGACATGCCAGGTACCCGCTTCGGCGAGCGCAAGCGGATCGACACGAGTGTAAGGCCTAGGATCAAAGGCGGGACGACCGAGGAAGAGACGGTCACTCATGAGAGAAAGTCGCTCTGCAAACGCTCACCCCAGACTAGGCGTCGGCCGTTTCGCCGGCGGGCGACGATCAGGTCAAGGAAATCGAGGGGGTGGCCCCCACCCTTGACGCTTACTGCGGATCCAAGTATCCGCGCCACCCAAGTTGCCGCCTCCGCGTCAGCCGGGTAGGCATAGGTCCAACTGCCGTCGCTTTGCAGTACGGGACCGGACGCCTGTGACGCATGGGCGACCAGCGCCCTCGCAATCTCCAACGGCAAGTGCCCGCTCCGCGCAAGACGACGAAACTTCCCGTCCTGCCAGTCAAACAAAAGCCGCGTCGACCGGCGGTACGCCTCAAGGATTGCGGACGTGCGTGAGCTTGCGAGGAGCGTTTCGCCTCGGCCATTGATTCGATAGATGTCGCGATCGTCGCCGCGCGCACGCACTAGCCGCTCCAAGCGGACAAGATTGGTCGTCGCCCGATCGTCGGGCGGAACGAAGAGGCCGGACTCGAACGACCAAACCCCCGCCAGTTCACGGCCCTGTCCCGACCGCGGCTCCGCTGGCCAGCAGTTCGGTGCAGCATCCAGCCGAGGGCGCTCCGGATCAGTGATCGGCCACTGCAGCTCGCGAGCCAGGTCCGCGGCCGATACACCCTCGATAAGCGGCAGAGAGATCGCCCATTCGGAGATCCCTGGTAGAAATGTCAGCTCTCCACCCGTGGCGCGGGCCACATCCCCAAGTCGCCGGCGCGCGGCGGCGCCCAACGCTCCGGCCACGACCACACTCTTCGGTGCAATCTCCCTTAGGTGCGGTGGGCGAAGCCGCCACAGTCGCGCTCGCCATGACTTGAGGACGAAGGGATCGAGCCATGCCGCCTCGGCCAACCCGCGCAGAAAATCCCATACGAAATGCTTGTGGGGCATGACGGGAAGCAGTAGCCGGATCAGATCGGCCTCGGACCATCCCTTCGCAGGACCGGCGTAAATCGCTTCCAGCGCATTGTCGAGCTCGGGCCTGATGCTCGGGAGTCCGAATTGGGGGGAGCATGGCTTCCAAGGCGAGACGCCAACGGTAGAAACGTCATGTTCGGGTTCGAAGCGGTCATCGGGACTTCGGAACTCCCAGCGTGCACGCGCCGTCGGTTCGAAACATATTACCTTCTCTGTTTCGCTCCCGCTTTCCACGGCTCGCACGCGCCAACGGCCAGAGAGCGGAGCTTCCGTGACGAGGTCCCATGAAGGCGCGGTCCCCGCGATCGAAAGCACGCCTTCGGCACCTTCGACTGGCTGTACAAAAAGGGTGCTGGTGGACGAAGCGAAGATTTGGGGCAAAAAGCCGGGTCGGCCCAGCCACGTAGAGTGGTCAGTCTTTACCCCGTTTTCGAAGGTAAGATCCACGAGACGTGCTTCGCCCACCGGCGCAAGGCCCAGGCTGCGACGCAATCCACTCAACGCCGAACCGTCCAGTCGGCCAGAGGCGAGCCAGGGTCCTTCGAGGGGGCGCCACACCGTCCGCAGGGGCCATTTAGTGGCAATACTTCCTTGACGCGCGAGGAGCAGGGCCACGGTGTCCTCGGACGGGCTTTCCTCGTCTAACACCCATGTCATCCCTGGCGCCTCCGAAAGGAGGAACACACCATGATCCAGCGCATCCGCCAAACCTTTGGGCAAGGTCTCGCGCGGCATTGCCTCAAGTTCTTGCAGCGCGCCTTCCCATGAGGACACGAAATCCATTACCCCTCGTCCACGAAATAGTTTTAAACGGGCGAGATCGAGTTCGTAACCCTCGAAGCGAACCTCCAGTCGCCACCGCACCCGGCTGCCCCGCTCTTCCTCTCCAGAAAGTCGAGAATCAATGCTCTGTACAAGGCGCCAGAACCGATGGCCCACAAGCATTCGACGCCGCAAGCGTACGGCTGCGTTGAAATCGTGTAGGGCCGACGCCACCGCTTGAGGCAATTCGTGCGCGTATCGGCTGCGGGTCAATTCTTGAGCCAAACGATCGGGCGATCGTCTGACATCGGGAGACACAGCGCGCAGAATTTGGGTCAAAGCGCTTCGGTCCTGCCACGAGGGAAAAGCGATCCTCACGGCAATGCCGATCAGGTTCGCGTTCCCAGGCGAGGGGAGCTCGATCCGCCGGTAGGGTTCGCCTGCGGCCCGCTTGCGTTCGCACCAACCGGCCAGGGCGCGCCACAACGCGTTGACGCCGGAGACCGAGTTGAAAGGGCTGTCGACTCCGAGCAGTTCGCCAAGCCGAATCCGAAAATTGTGTGTCTCGCCGGCTCCGGTTTCTGTAGCCGAGACCAAGGCTGTCAATACCAAGAAGCGGAAATAGCCAGGTATAGAGTCATCGCGCCTGGAAGGCACGCGGCTACCAGACAGCCAATCGGAGATGTCCCAACGATTGAAGTGCGCGAGGAAGCCCCTCTGGGCATCTTCATCGCCGAGACCCTCTATGCCGCTCGCCGTGGCGATCTCGGCGGGCGTAGCATCGAGGTACGACATTGCCGCTCCGCCCGACGGGCCGTCGGATTTTAGATAATGAAGGACAAGCCGCATCTCCCATTGTTCAGGAGACAGCAAACAATTCTCCCTACCGACTAGCAGTGTCGACACGCAAACACTCCCCCACCCTCGCGGTTACTTCGATAATCTCGCCCCTTCTACACCTTCCATGCTAAAGGCCCAGGCTGCAAGTCGGTCTGTAGAAATCCAGCCTAATGCAACAGTATTGGCACTTGAGATCGAAGCCGGATACCGCCTCCCTCAACCGAGCCCGAATATTTCAACAGCGACTACTGCCTCCGCTGCAACTCTGCGGCGCAGCCGAGTGCGCCGGGTATTCGACGATCTGCTCGGCGCGACGTGCCGGTCACGCTCAAGCCAAGTTGGTGATCCTCGATCCAGCTGCTGTCGGGCGATCCATCGCATTTATGCTCCCGGGCGACGTTGGCACCGATGGTTTGGAGGTCCTCGACCTCGTGATCGATCGAAGTTGCCGACATCACTCTATCCGAGCCTAGCTAGACATGGTTAGCGCAGTGGCATTTCGCGTAGAGTGACGCAAGTGCTTTCAGTCGGTGTGTGCAGCTCAGCCCTATCGGCCGACGGTGTTATGTCCGTGGCACACTTGCCAACGAGAAGTGCGAAGGTGCATCTAGGCGAAGTGCGATACTGGTGGGTAAATCACGCGCAAACCGTGCTCCAGGAAATCGCGGGAGGATACCTCTGGTCCCCCGTGACTGAAGCTAATGGCGCGCGCAGTCGCTTCTATGACAACATGCGCCTGGCAGGTCCAGGCGATATAGTCCTGTCGTATGCCGACGGTCGCGTGGGTCGGATCGGCATCGTTGCCGATTTCGCAATAAGCTCGCCCAAACCGGAGGAATTTGGGTCGGTTGGCACCTATTGGAGCACGGTCGGATGGCTGCTCCCAGTTCAGTGGCTCAAGGCTCCTCTGGCGGTCCGACCCAAGGTCCTGATTGCGCGGCTTGCGCCGGTCCTCCCCACGAAGTACTCACCGATACAGCCGACGACCGGCAATGGCAACCAAAAAGCATATTTAGCCCAAGTCGACCGCGCCGTCATTGACCTGATCTTTGAAGAAGCACAATTTACTTTAGCCGATCTTTTCGTGACGCCGACCAGGACAGTCTCTGATTTCGCGACGACACTTGACGATCTCGTCGAGAGGAACATAATGGAAGATAAATCTCTTGACCGGACTGTCCGTGAGCAGCTAACGCGAGCACGACGCGGTCAAGGTCTCTTTCGCAAACGCGTGCTCGACATCGAGCCGGTCTGCCGCATCACAGGTATTGAGAAACCCAACCTTCTGCTAGCGAGCCACGTTAAGCCATGGAGAGCCTGCAGCACCGCTGCTGAACGACTCGACGGCTTCAATGGCTTAATGCTCGCACCCCAGGCGGATTTCCTTTTCGACCGTGGCCTGATTGGCTTCGAGGACGATGGTCGGCCGATCTTCTCGTCACAGCTTGCGGAGATCGATGCGGCGAAGCTCGGCCTGCACACCATCGAGCGGCCGCCGCCTCGCCCGTTCCCGAAGGAGAGCGGCGCCTACTTCCAGCACCACCGCAGCACAGTCTATATCCCCTGAACGCATTCCCGGTTTCTCGCCGTCAGATCGGTTGTGTCGTTGTTACGCAGGATGCAATTCATTGCGTCATAGCCGATTAGGCCATGACTACGGCCGGTATTGCTGACTCTGCTCCGCAACTTTCGCCGCGCAGCGCCCGTGCGGGCCTTCCTGGAGGTCATTTCGTGTGAAGTTTGACGCACGCAGCGCATGTTCGATTTGATCGATCGCGACCTCTATCGTTTCGTGCTCCCAAACTCGAACGACAGTCCAGCCAAGCTCTTGCAACCGTCGATCCGTATCTCTATCGCGCTGAATGTTGCCCTCGATCTTTTCCCGCCACCAGTCCGCGTTGTTCTTAGGCCAAGTGCCATGTAGCGGACAGCCGTGCCAGAAGCAGCCATCCAGAAAGACGGCGACACGAGCACGCGGAAAGACGATGTCGACTGTTCTCTGCGAGTTTGTCAGGAGCCGGCGGTGCAACCTGAAGCGCCGGCCGCGTTTATGAAGTTCGGATCGCAACGTCCGTTCGCGCGGATTGTTCCGCCCAGACGTGGCGGCCATTCGCCTGGTGGTTGCCACAGAGATCGGGTCACGACGCGCCGACTTGGTCATGCATCTCAATATGGTGAGTCAGGTCCAGGTGAAAAGCGTCCTCGTAACGCAGCTTGCTTCGCTCAAGGCGGGAAAGGAAACCCGCGGTCGCCTTTCGAGACAGTGCCTTCACGCCGTGCGTCAGGAATGTCGCGAGATGAAGTTGAGGTGCCATTTCGGGCCATTCCGACACCGTCGCTTTGCCTCGGCGGCCATGGAAGCCCCAAGCGGCGCCCGGCCACCGGGCTTCATCGACGAGATCCGGATCGCCATCGGCGTCATAATCGTCGATTGTCTTTAGCCGTCTAGCGACCCAGCCGGCAAACGGCACGCTCACGGCATTCCCGACCAGCCGCCAACGCTGGCGTGCTCGCCCGGTATCCTCGCCCGGGACGTGTGTCCAACCCGCTTCGAATCCTTGCAGGCGCTCAGCATCCTCAATCGAGGGCACGGCGATTAGCCTCTGACGCGGAAACCATATCGCCGGCGGCGATGGGATATTCAACGCCGATCCTCCTTTGAGAGGCGGGGTGGCATCGATGGCCCACCCGAGGCCGGTATTGCCTTCCGTCCAGTAGAAGCCGCAGGCATGGGACCCGCGCTTGTCGGGCTCCGGGGCTGCGGCGTCGACGCCTAGCAGTGCCGGGCGAGGATCCTCCATTCGCGACGCCAAGATCACCACACGACGCCGGCGCTGCGGAAGCCCGAAGGCGCGCGCATCGACCGTGCGATATGCCCAGGCGAATCCCATCGCTTCCAGCGCCGTCACAATCCTATCAATCGCGCGGCCCCTATCCAGGCTCAGCATAAATGGAACATTCTCAAGGACGAGCCAGGTCGGGCCCGGCTTTGCCTTGGCGAGCAGGTTCAGGACGACGTCGATCAGACCGGAATTGGGTCCGGAAATGCCCTTGCGGCGCCCCACTTGGCTCAGATCTTGACAAGGGAAGCCCGCGGTCAAGACATCGCATTGCGGCAGAGCCTTCAGGTCCCGAATATCGTCGAACAGCGCCACTCTCGGAAAGCGCAGCGCGAGGATCTCGCGTGCACGCGGGTCGGCGTCGCACAAAAGCACACTCCGATGGCCATGGCTATGGAACCCCTGCTCCAGTCCACCGACACCGGCGAAAAGCCCCACGACCGCCATTTGTTTTGAGGCGGGCTCAGCCGAGGCGAACCGCGGCTTGACTTCCGTGCAGGACGTTGGCGCCAGCCCGTCGATGATTGATTTCGAATACACGTTATCGACGGATCCACGAGTGGAGGGACAGTTTCAGCATGAGCCTAGCATGCGTAGTAGCGCCACTCGAGTAAAATCGGCCCGAGTTCGCCGAAGACCGATGTCCGCGGTTGGGCAATATCAACCCCATTTGGTGCCCCGCTTTTCCAACCTGCCGCTTCATCCAGCTCTCGATCTCACCTCGTCCGAACCGCCGCGACCCTCAACTTTGAAGCGGGGTATCTCGCCCGTCGCGGCTAATTTGTAGCCCGTCTTCTCATTAGTGTTGAGCAATGCGGCAATTCATGTCTTGCGGTGTGACTGGGTTCGATCGTCAGGCCCGACCCGGGATCAGCGAAACCGTGCTTTTACGTAATCAGTCACTGCATTGCCGGAAAGCTCGGCGGTAGCGTTAGCACCGCGGACGAAGAACCTGTGCGCCGGCCCGTCCTTGATGAATGCCGCCTTCGGTCCAGCCTCGCATTGCACAACCATCACTCGCGCTCCGTCATGCTCATCAAAATGTGGATGGATATAGGGCAGAAACAGTTCGCCGATCCGGTCGCGGATCAAATTGACGAGGTGCAACGCCATCTTGTCCTCGTTCGCAAAGCCATCGGCATTCAAGCCAACGACTTTGCCATCGTCGGCAACGCCGATCATTAGTGTGCCGCCCCTGGCATTGAGAAAACCCGCAATCGTTTTAAGCGACGCCAGGTGCATCTTCTCGTCTACCTGACCGGTGTGAAGATTGGTCCGCAAGGTAGACTTAAATTCGACGGCATCGGTTTCGCCATTGGCCAACAATTCCTGAATCGATACCTTGGCCGGCGCTTCTGGCTCGATATCGCCGCTGAGTTTTCGGTACGCGTCATGAACAAGCTGGGCCATCAGGCCGCGTCGCTCACGGAGGAAATCTTGATACTCCATCTCCCACCAGTTCGCCGGCAAGGCGTGCCAGCGCATCATGTCGGCGCGGTCCTTTGGTGACAGCGCGGCGTGGAGGGCGGGAGCGTAGGCCGACGGTGGCTGGTCGCTGATCTTCAAGTTGTCTGGCCATTCCACCAAGGCAAAGTTGGCTATCTGGTTGACCTGTCGAAGATCCGTAATCGCGATCGTCGTCAGGTGCCCGCGTGGAAACAGATGGTGCTGCTCGAAGGTGGCCTTCGTTCCTTTAACAGACGGGTCGATCATATCCGCAATCTTGAGGGGGCTATAGAGTGCTCGGGCATCCAAAAGCATAAGCGAAGCCTGATAGGCAAAGCGCGACGGACTACGGGAAGCAGACGTGGCGAGGTCGCTCGGCAGAGTGATGGTCCAGTAGTCGCTTGTAAGGGTGGTGCTACATATGTCGCGCAGCTTGGCTAGGTAGGCCTGTCCGTCGGGGATCCCGCGCAGTTGGGCCAGGTCGAAATCAAATTTCGTCTCCGGGCTACTGGTATACCGCCCAGTTAAAGACGCCATAAAGAAAAATTCGGCGATGGCTTGCCGCAATTCCTGCTTGTCCAGCGCGTGATCGACAAGCCCGATCAAATACAGAACATAGGAGTAGATAATTGCAGTTTCTGACGAGATCATCCCCTCGTGCCGATAACCGGCCAGTGTCAGCGCACTGAGAAAATGATGCCAGTTACTGAGATTGAGTGTTTTTGCCTGCGCCTGAGTTAGCAGCGCAAACTGTGCATCGCGCTTTTCAATATCAACCTCGCCGGTTACCGCGTCGCGCCCACGCAGAGCGCTGTAGACGTTTTGCAGTCTGGCTCGTTTCAGACCCAATCCGACCGTCGCTCGCAGCAGCTGGTCTGGGAAGGGCTTCAAGAAATGGTTGAACCCAGAAGGCGTACCTTTGCCTCCAACTGATGCGGCCTGAGCAAAGTCTTCCAACTCGGCCCGTCCTTTGTCCCAGAAGACGGACATAAGCGTCATTATGAAATCGGACTGGTTGAGCTTCTTGCCCTCGCCATTTATGCGGACGAAGACCTCAGCGACCATCTCGGCATCGACCGACGCATTGAGCGTCAGTGTGGTGAATGAATATTGGGGTAGGCCCTGCAACTTACTGATGGCTGATTTGGCTTTTCCGACTTCGGTAGCCGTAAGTTTGCGAACGGAGGTGAGTTCTGAGATGAACGCATCGGCAAATACGAAGATGTCAAACCCTGGCTTCCAGAGAATCGAAATATCTGGGATGTATGCCTTGTCCTTCAGGATTGATGCATCAGCAACGTCGAAGCGCTCCTGAAGCGGGTTAAAAGCGATTCGAATCCGCTCCTTATTGAAATTTGAACGGATAACTTCTCGATCTTTAACAACGGCAAACAAGGAAGTCAGCCGTTGCTGTCCATCGACTATGGCTAGCGAAGGAGCCTTAAGATGCTCTTTGCTACCTATCGTCTTCGCTGTGCTGTCGGCACCGGTCTCCCAGAAAAGCAGGTAGCCGACTGGATAGCCACGATACAACGAGTCAAAGAGATTTCGCACGTTTTTATTGGGCCAAACGAAGGGACGCTGAATGTCCGGCAGCCCTATCTTTCCGTATTCGATATCTTCGACTAACGAAGACATCGGATACGCCGTAGTCGTGAATAATGCCAATATACCCCCCTCATGAGACAAAGTGCAGAAACAGAACGCCGTGCTTCGAAATCAGTGTGCATGCATACTCAAAACCGCTTTCATCGTCTTCCCATGTTTTGAACATTCCACGATTTTCCATTGGGCCCAAGATAAGTGTCATGACGTACGCGCGGTTTGTCGCCGGCGTATAACATGAGCGTTTCGCACTTTCGGCCGATCTCAGAGGCTCAATCGCTTACGAACCTCGGCTTCGCAACGATCGGGGGATTGCTGCCGCGGAGGCGGCTTCCTGCCTACTTGCGAACCGACGGGCGCTCTAAACAAGCTGGCAAGGTCTGCCCGCTCGGTGAATCTGGAGGCGTTCCGAATGCTCGGTTCTGTAAAAGTGATACATTCGGATCATTTTTGACTTGCCATTGGGGATTGGCTATGTGATGTCGCTAAATCATGAAAAATGATTGGATAATATCATGAAAATGCCACCCCCATGGTCAGTCATCGAAACCGACATTCGGATTGTCATGGCGCTGGCCGCAGATGTGTGCCGCAACATAATCGGACTGAGACATCCGAGCGGCCGTGGGGATGCGGCGGCAGCGGCATTCCTGGGCATGGAAACCCTGGACGGCGTCGACGGCTTCATCGTGGAACAGACGTACGATTCGTTCGAGCGTCACCCCAATAGTGAGTTCTTGGCTAGGATTGATATCACGGGGACGCTGTTCGCCGAAGCCGCGAGACGCTGCTATGACCTTGTCTCAAACAAGGGGCCGATAGAGCATATCCGCTACGACGATGACCGGGATGATGGACTTCATTGGCTCTGGTATTTCCTGTCGGCCATTCCCGGCGATTCCTATGGCACCGGCGCCCTTGACTATTCCGGCCTCAGGCTTGATCCGGACTCCAATCTCCGCCTCCTTCACGATCTGACCTCTGCGCGCCTCACCCTTGCGGAGTATGTCGACGATCTGACCAGAGCTGAAGCGGGGTGGGAGGAATTGCGCTCCAGCTGCGTGTTCACGCCACGGGATATTTCACTTCTCGGCGACGTGAACCTTAGGACGGTACGGAACGCCATGGGGCCGAAAGGCAACAAGCCGATCCGCACCGAGACCATCGGCGGGAAAGCCTCGCGGCCGGACCTCGTCTGGGGGGATGCTCTCGATTCCCTTGAGTGGCTGGCCGGCAGAAGAGGCTTTCAGCCTGGCCCCCTTTCGCCGCAATTTGTCGACCGGCGCGTACCCGAAATTGGAAGCCTCCGTGCGCTGGCAGCGGTACCCGGCGTTGTCGCGTGGATCAATCGCACCACCACTGATGGACTCGCCGCGAAGCTTCAATGGTCGCCCGAAAGGATCCGATCGTGGACACGTGGAAAAGACATCGATCCCGAACAGGCGCAGGCGATTTCAACAGCTGCCGGACTGGACGGCAAAGCCTACGCCAGCCGTATCAAGAGCCTGCTCGGCTGAACCCAATCCTCATCAAGATCAAAGGAGACGACCATGAAGCGCATTCACCCCACGACCGGAGAACTGTTCCTCCCCTACCGCTATCAGGACGGCAAATTTCGCGTGGCCGATCCACGTCATGGCGCGGTGAAGCATCACGCCCAATATCAGATTGCCGTAGACACCGAAGAGGAACTCGAAACCTACGCTCGCCGTCGATTCCACGTGCGCATGCAGGGCGTGCTCGGGAAGAAGACCAACCTGATCTCCCCGCAAGAAATCATCTTCAGAGTGGTCTGAGCCGATCCGCCCCCAACCCTCCCGCAAAATCCTAAAAGGTCCGAGAAGTTCACTCATGCAGAATGCTGAACTGTTTGCGCACTTCCGTGCCATCCTCAACGATATGACGCGCGCCAACCTCGATAAAGAAATCGAGAGTCCAGACAGGCTCGTCGTTGCAACTTCGGCGCTCGGACGCAAAAAAATTGAAGTGGCGTATGCGCCCTTCGATCATATCAACCGGGAAGCTGATATCGTCATCGTCGGCATCACGCCGGGTCGTCAGCAGATGCGTAATGCGCTGCTTGAAGCGCACCGCATTCTCAAAGCCGGTGGCAGCGATGGCGAAGCTGTAGCGGGCGCGAAGGTGTTTGCCAGCTTCTCCGGACCGATGCGGTCCAATCTTGTTTCGCTCCTCGATGGGATTGGCATAAACAAGGTGCTCGGGCTGGAAAGCACAGGCTTGTTGTGGGGCAAGGACTGCAGTCGGGTCCAGTTCACGTCGGCCCTTCGCTATCCGGTATTTATCGACGGGGCGAACTATTCGGGCGCTCCGACGATCGCATCGAACCCGTTCCTCACCGACCAGTTGCGCCGGTGGTTCCTTCCCGAAATGGCGGCACTCAAGAACGCCATCTTCGTACCGTTGGGTCCGCAGATTGGCGACGTTTTGGAACGAGCGGCTGAATTGGTCGGGATAGACCGCACGCGCATCCTGTCGGGACTTCCACATCCAAGCGGAGCGAATGCGGAAAGGATCGCGTATTTCCTCGGCCGGAAGGAACGTGCAGCACTGTCGGCAAACGTTGCGCCCGATCTGATCGAACAGAATCGCGAACTTCTCCAGAGCAAGGTTGCCGCGCTGGCAGCCTAAAGCAGCTGAGCCGCGCAACAGCAGCGGGACGCGCTGCCAAGCGGTCGTGCCTGTCATGATACCACAAGGGGCCGGAGTACCTTCTCTTCAGGGGTGATCCGCATGACCGCGATCAGCTAGAGCTGACGGCCACAGTTTCAGAAGGATGAGGCCTGTGATGCTGTGCACGGAAGCGCTCATGGCACGCCTCCTAATCGCCCAAATGAAGGCTTCAATCCTACTTATCGCTGGCAAGAGAGGGAGTAAAAGAACAAATAACCGTCGGAACCCCTTTCAGCCATTCGTCATGCTGCCTTCTGGACGTCCGCGATCTTCTGGAACTCGGCAAGAATGTCAGGATGACGGTGCGCCATGTGCCGCACTACTCTGGCGTTTTCGAGTAGGCGGGCCACATAGCCGGTTGCGAGAATGACATCTAGGTGATCGCTTCCGTAATCCTGCTCAATCGCTTTGAACTCACGGTCGAGAGTGGCGGATTCGCCCTCCATCATGTCGATCTGCTGTTGGCTTAGGCCCTTTACCGTCTTGCTGCCCCGCACCAGCTGGCTCTCGGGCGTCGCGGCCACCAAGGATTTCGCATAACTAATCGAGTACCTGTTCATTGCGATCATCAGCTCGGCCGCCTCGATTTGCCTGATCGACTTCAGTTTTTTCAACTCTCCGAACGTGTTGATCGGCACGTGTTTGTCCTTCAGCAAATCCACGACTTCAGGACAAATGCCCTCCAGCAAACTGCGTTTGTGCCGGATGCTGGTGATGTTGACATTCAACGCTCGCGCGAGCCGCTCTTCCGACACGCCTTTCTCAATGGCCTTCAGGATCATTTTGTGTTCTTGAATGATTGCGATACGGCTGACGCGCTTGTTGTATGTGAACGCCTCGTCCTCGGTGGCCACCAGGCACACGACTTCGGTTTCGCCACGCGCTCGCAGGATGTCAAGGCGGATGTGGCCGTCAAGCAAGTGGAAGCGATTTCTGTCGGCGCTGTCCCTGACCACCACCGGGGGTTCGATGATTCCAACTTCGGCAATGGAAGCAGCGATCTGGGCATACTTTACTGACTTCAGTATCGACGGAGTGAGTTGCCTAAGTGGCAGTATCTCGTCGATCGAAATACGAAGGCTCGCTTTCTCGAACGCGATTTTTACGAGGGCTGTTTTTGCTGCTTTGCTCATGGATTGGACGCCTCCAAGCGATCTAAGCGCTGGGCCAAGTTCTTGGGCAAGGTTGTTAGGCCCTCCTTGGTGAGAAGATCCCGGAAATCATCGTCTTGCAGCAGCCTTCGCACGGCTTCCGCAATAAAAATGAGACGGTTGCTTGCCGCCTGCGCACGTCTGATCAGCAGGCGCTTCCTGTCTGTTTCTTGTTGATAGGCACGGACAAGGGCCTCAGTCGAGAGCTTCCTAGGTTTCAAATGAGGGTTGCTCTTCAGCCGCTTGCCCTGAACGCGCCGCTGCTCGACAAGCCGTTTCGCCGCAAGGAGTTTTCGGCCGCGAAGCAGGTTCTTCTCATAAGCGTTCTGGAGCGCAGACTGGACATCCTGATCGTCTGCCTCCGCTATGTCGAGCGCGACGCTGAAGGGGATCTGACCAGACTCAACTGCACGTAAGAGGCGCTGCTCGCCATTCTCGAGAAGTCTGACCACTGCATGAACGTATTCAGCCGTGAGTCCTGTTTTCCTCGCGATGTCAGCGATCGGATGCCCTTGCTGCTTCATCCTGCCGATATCATTCAGAAGATCGACGGCTTGATGTTTGCGCCGAGCGCAGTTCTCTACCAGGCTGGCTACGAGACAGTCTTCGGGGTCGGCAGTGACCACAAGAGCGGGGACTTCTTGTTGGCCAAGCGCCTTGTACGCTTCCAGCCTACCCTGTCCGCAGACCAGATCGTAAAACGGTCCTTCTGCCTCGGGCCGGCGCGCGACTGTTATCGGCCGTTTCAGGCCGATCTCGGAGATATTGTCCACAATGTCTCTGAAGATACGCTTGTTGCGTATTCTCGGATTGACGACCGAAATTTGATCGATGGGTATCATTTCGACCCGCTGGGCCGGCATCGCCGTCATTATGCTGCCTCCTCAATAGGAGTACGTTGTGACATTGCATAAAGGGTTTCGAGGGTCTCGAAACGATATGCGTCGAGGGATAGGCCGTTGTGCTCGCACAGGCGCAAGACGGCTGTATGCATGTCCAAGCGTGGAAGCAGATAGTAATCCCGTGGCTGTGCATTTTTTGAGTCCATGCGTATTGCGACCGTCAAATCCGGGTTTAGCGCCGTATCCAACCGCAGCTTCCAGCGAAGCGACCCAGCCCTAGTATGGAAGCACCTGACGACTACAATGCACACCTTGAACTCGTGGTTCACTGTCAGCATGTCCGTTGACGGTTCCTGTTCGACAGTTCCCTCGGCCGCTCTAATCCCGCCGATCACTTCTGCCACCACGTCAGGATGCATGCGTCGCAGAGCTCGGTTTGTCTCCAGATACCGATAGTCGTGATCCGGAACGAACCCAACGAGAGCGTAGGCGCGAAGCAAACTGCCGAAGCGTGATAGATACGAGCTGCTTGAGGGGCAGTCCTCTGCTTCATCAATAATGATGCCGGATAGATAACCGTTTTTCGCCAGAATTGCGCCGAGCAGGTTCAGCATGGCCTCGTCCGACAGCCGTTCAGACCTTGCTGCGATGATGGCTTGTGCCCGGCTGAAGGAGTCTTTGTCGACAATCGGTTCGAATACCCCGTCGGCGCGTATCCAGGCGTCATCTGGATTTTGAACATGCGACTGTTTGAGTTTGAACGACGTGCGCCCCCACACGTTGTTACCAATGTATTTCTCGTTGATCAGGAGCTGGTGCACCGTCCCCCTCGTCCAAGCGCGACCTAGGTCTGACAAGATGCCACGGGCGTTCAGGATCTCGGCGATTTCGCGTTCGCCACAGTTCTCGTCTACAAATTTGCGATAGACCTCTCGGACGGTCTCGACCTCATGTTTCGGTCCGGGAATCAAGATGACCCGGTCAGTCGCGATACTTTTTTGTTCACCTCGTTCAAGTTCCGCTTTCCGATTGCGGCTCTGGTCGACGAGGACACGCCGCAGGCCGTATCCGGCCGCACCACCTTGCCGAAATCCGAGCCGGATCAAATGGGCCTGACCTGCAAAAACTTTTACGGAGAGTTCCCGGCTGTACTCGCCGGCCATTGCTCGTTTGACCGTTTTCACGATGGAGGAGCCAATGCTGCCGTCATTCTCGAACTGCTCAGCGCAGTAGTGCACGCGAATCCCCGCGTG
This sequence comes from Mesorhizobium sp. M7A.F.Ca.US.002.01.1.1, assembly GCF_004022955.1. Lineage (NCBI taxonomy): Bacteria > Pseudomonadati > Pseudomonadota > Alphaproteobacteria > Hyphomicrobiales > Phyllobacteriaceae > Mesorhizobium > Mesorhizobium sp. M7A.F.Ca.US.002.01.1.1. The sequence continues at coordinate 19,077 of NZ_RZQE01000018.1, forward strand.
CTTGCATCTAAGCTCGATTGCCGCAGCTTCGTCAGGGTCCTGGAACCGACCCCATCGGCTTACGTCATAGACAAGAATTGCAGCGTAGTCAGCGCGGCCGCTTTCGATGTCGCCCAAGAGGGACTGCAAGGCATCCCTTCCGACAAGACGTAGGCCGCTTTTGCCCTCGTCCGCGTAAGTTCGGACGATTTCGAAGCCGCGCGCGTCGGCGTACCGTTGTATCGCCGACGCTTGGTTGTCAGTCGAATACTTCTGGTGTTCGGTCGACATACGAACGTATTGGGCGGCTCGAATCCTGGAACGCGGATGCCGGGCTTCGTTCCCACCCGTCTGGTTCCAATTGATTACCATCTCGGGCCACGTGCGGAAGATGCAGGAAGCTGAAGAGTAATTTAGCGCAAGGAGCCGGAAAGATGTTTCCGAAAAGCGGCAATAAATTTCCAGAGGGACCCACCCACGCAACCGAAGCGATATATGCAGCAGCTATCGCCAAAGCATTGGCATCCGAGGTCGGCGCCAGCCGGTTAGCGACGAAAACGGTGATGTTCTGGACGGGTGCCAGTGACCGCAGTGCGAGGCATTGGCTGAACGGAGATCATGGCCCTGGAGGGTTACACCTCATTCTACTGGCCAGGAACTCGACGGCAGTGATGAGGACAGTAATGCGGCTGGCTGATCGGCAAGGATTCGAATTGGCAATCGAACTCTCGGCCGCACGCACAGCTCTTATTCGAGCCACCGCAATCGTCGAAGCCTTGTCATCCAATGGCGGGAAAATCTGATGCGCCGTACGGCGCTTCCCTGGACCAGTTTGCCGTTCTGCCGGTTTCAATCTTAACCAAAGTTGTGAGACGCGCCGAGCTACCGGCTTTGCGCGTCCGCTCCGCCGGGCGGAACGTCGAAACGACCAGAGGCTGCCGCAGCCTTTGTCCGATAGCTCTAGCAATCCTCCGCAGATCCAGCGCGGCGTGGGGGCGCGAACCATCAGGAAAGCGCGACTGTGCCCGACCGGCAAGCTGGATGCACATGCCATACTGAAGCAGTGCAAATCGATACGGTTCATGATCGAAAGACGCCGCGAACACTTCTGCCGAAATACCCATATGACGCGGAGCGCCAACCACCCTCCCGGACGCGCCTTGCCTTTGGGTCAATATCGCTTTTGGGCAGACGTCGAACAGGTGGAATACAAGATGCTCTGACACCAGCTTTGTGAAGCGCGGCAGATATCTGTCGTGGACACCAACTCCGGCTAGCGCCGCCGCTGCCGCAGCGTCGATCAGGGCATATACGTTCTTTTGCGGTACCACCACTTTCTGATCGACCCACAGCTCAAGTTGAGCCTCCTTTACCCCGGCCAGACGTGCGATCTCCCCGCAGTCGAACTCCGCGAACTCGTTTTCAATAACGCCTTCACACATGAGTGTATTCCCTATGCTAATAGTTACTGGAGTGTCGGCAAGGCGATCATCGATGCCAAATCGTGGGACTCGTGTTCACGTCGCTTGGGCGATCGGATGACCATCTGCGCGAGGTAGCTACCTGCGCGCTCGGCAAGCCGTTTTCCGGCGGCATCCAGGTCCAGAACGACATCCTTGACCTGCTCGTCATTCGAAATCCGTTTTTTCAATTTAACCGCAAGGGTTGCCGGCTTGATAACCGCGAACTTAGCGGTCGGCTCAACAGCCCAGCGTCGCATAAAGGCGCGCCGTAGAATGATCTCATCGGCTCCCAGACTGGAAGCTACGGTTCGAAACATTCCTGTTTCAGATTCGTTGATCACGCGAGTGAGCGACTCCGATCGCCGCAAGGCATGATAGAGAATGCTATGAGAAACCTTCGCCGCGATGTTCGCCGCATGAAGGAGCGGAACATCGAGCGCCAACATATCGCGAATGGCGCAGAGCCTCGCGACATCCGAGGATCGGGGCAGCCTCTTACCTTCTGGCATAAACCGGATGCCTGATTTCGCCCAGTCATCCAGGGTACTCGATCCGATTTCGGTTATGTCAGAGAGGCGATCTCGACCGAACGAGTGCTCGCCGAACTGGATCGTCCTTCCATCCTCGTAAGGGATCTCGTGGGGAGCCATAGAAGGCCCCAAAGACAGATAATACCTGATGAACTCCTCGTCAGACTCGAAGATCGCGAGCTGCAGATCCTGCAAAATTGCGTATGCACTCATTAGTAGGGCCTTTCGATCGTGTTGGGTCAATCCTGGGTGTCAGTTTCCGCGCGGTTTCGAACAGCCTAAATGGCCCCACAGCACGTCGATGCTCGCCTCATTCGATTGTTGTCGCCGTGGCTGACCAGCGTCCGCAGCCCCCAGCAAATGACATCCATAAAAGTGAATTTCCATTCGACAACTCCGCCTAATTGGATGGACTCCTACCATCTTTGTCCGGTATTGCAAGTATAAACTTCTGTTAACGATAACGTTACTTGGTTAACGCAGTGATATCCACGGACTACATCCCTTGTCCAGAAATTCTTTACATCGAATTTTAGAAGCTAAACCGATCAAAATCATTTGACAGAGCTTGGATAAGGATTTTAATCGGCCGGAAAACTCGCCAGCCGCCAAGAAAAAATGTGCGGAGACTGCAAATCAAATAGGAGGCTTGGATGCGGCCGCGATCATCTATCACATCCGAATATTTCGGGCTTTGTGAGGCCCCATCCCGAATGCGTAGGCCTCTGAGGTTTAGTCGGCGCGGATTGATCGTGGGGATGTCGGGCGCATCAAAGCTGCTGGGTTCTCGTCAGCACGGATCGTTGCTGGAGCGCGATCTCCACACACTGCTGGAAGCGGATCCCTCATTTGAGAGCTTCGCGCTTGAGGCGCACTCTCTCATTTACTTCGCTCCTGCAGAACATGGCCATTTCCAACGACGCACTTACACACCAGACGTCGTCGCCCGAACAACGTCCGGCGATATCGTGGTGCTTGAGGGAAAGGCAGCGGCTTTCCGGGCAAGGACGGACTGGGCTGAAAAGGAGCATTTGATCCGCGACGCATATTGGTATGATCACGGTGTCCGGTTCTGCATGCTGACCGAGTTCGACATCCGCAAGGAGCCGCGACTTTCGAACTGCAAAATAATCGTGAGCCGCGCGCGCGGAGCCGCTGACCCCGACCTAGCGCTCCGCCTTGGCGATGCAATCCGGGTTCGCCCGCATACCCTCGGAGAATTGTATCGCATCGTGGCGGCGCCGAAGGCATCGGTCTTCGCGACAGTTATGGCGCTGGTTTACAGGGGTACGGTGCAGTTTGATCTGGCGCAGCTCGTGGGCGAGACGTCGACCTTTTCTGAGGCGGTTGCGCGATGAACCCAAGAGAGGCGATGCGAGAATCGGATTGCGCGCTGCAGACGCCGAAAGGAGCCAGGTATTTCGAGATCCCACTTTTCTCCGAGATCAAGATGCATGACCGTCAATACTTCGTGCAGCAGCGCCTAGGAGACCAGTGGGTTTTCATTGACAGGCAGAACGCACGCCCAGCTCTCCTCACCGACACGCAAATCGGGGAGCTCATGTCGTCAGGAGACTTCGTGGTCGAACGAATGGCTGCGGGTTCTAAGTCGGCCCCCGTTCCTCCGTCGCCGTTGTTGACAAGTGACACAAACCACAGTCAGAACCTGCGAAAGCATGCCTATGTAGAGGCCTGCCATAGGCTCGGCGACCATCTCCGGCGGTCAAGATCGATACTTAAGCCCGTCATCGCAGAATTAGCATTTCGACGTGGCGAGAATGCGCCCGGATTCACGACAGTTCTCTCGTGGCTCGACGAAGCGGAGCAGTTTGGCCGACAGTTTGGCACTGCTGCATATTCTGATCGCCACTTTCTCAAGGGACGACGACCGCATCTGCCGAGTTGGCAGGAAGACGCTATCCAACTCGGAATAGATTTGTGGCTCGCAGTGAACCGCATGACCAAGAGCACGGCCTATGCAAAAGTTTGCGAGGCCATCCGGGAGTTTGACGAAACAGTCGGATCGTCGCTCGACAAGAGCACCCTACCTTCGAAGCTACTTGCGGCAGATGGTAGTCTGGCACCACCCTCCGAGAGGATCTTTCAGCGTAGATGCGGTCAGGTTGATAGGCATACCCGCGACCACTACAAGCGCGGCCCACATTATGCTGCGAACAACAATCGAACTTTCTCCAAGCGTCCTCGACCGGCGAGGCCATACGAAGACGTGGAGGTTGACCACTGCACCCTTGACGTAATCATCGTCGACAGGGAGCACGGCTGCATTTTCGGTCGCCCTGATTTGGTAGTGTTTCGAGACCGGGCAACGGCCATGATCGCCGGTTTGTCGATCGGTTTCGAAGCGCCAAGCTACGCTTCATTTATCGAGGGGTTGCGACATGCAACCTATCCGAAGTCAGCGGACAGTCTGGCTGGAGTATCCAACAATTGGCCCTGCTATGGGCGGATCGAGAACCTCTGGGTCGACAACGCCTTCCATTTCATAGGCAATAACATCGCCGAGGCCGGGCGAGAGCTTGGGATCAATATCGAGCGACTGCCGCGACGGTCCCCATGGATGAAAGGCGCCCTGGAGAGGTTCTTCAGATCATTGGGAGTGGGACTTCTACACCTCCTGCCCGGAACCACCTTGGAGAACGTGCTTGCGCGACGAGATCACGAAAATCTTGGCACTGCGACCCTGACCCTTCCTGAACTCGAAGGCGTTATCACGAAGTGGATTTGTGACGACTACCACCAACGCATAACGAAAGGCCTTGGCGTTATCCGAGGTCACGGTGATGTTCCTTCTAGGGTTTGGAACGAGCTCGCAGCCAAATGCCCGGCGGCCCTACCTCCCAACCAAGATTTGTTCACCTCTCTTGCCGGAGACACGGAGTACCGCTCCATACAGCGAGAGGGCATAGTATGGGACTACATCGTGTACGAGTGCGCGGAACTGTCCGCGCTGCTGACAGACTCGCGGCATGGCTTGAAGCGAGAAGGACGAGCCTCAACCAAATATAAGGTTGTACGCGATCCCTATCGATTGGCGGAGATCAGTCTGATCAATCACCACGCTGGCGAGATCATCAGGGTTCCGGCGACGGCTGCGCATCAGGAATACGCATCGAGCGTAACACTGCATCAGCACCGCGTAATTCTCGCCCGGGCACGCGAGCAAGTGCGAGGAAGTGTGGACATCAAGGCTCTGATGCGCGTTCGCGTTGAAATGACTGACTTGGTGACGCGCCTTCTAGGTAAGCGCCCAAAGACGATCGAAAAGAAACTCGCGCGTTATGTGCAGAAGGAGGCCGCGTACCGTTTGGCTAGTAAGGTTGTCGCCGTGCCGGACGCTAGTGCGTCAGACTTCCTCGGGTCAGACCTGCCGTTCGTGGAGACTTCACGACCGATTGCATCGTCATTCCCCGCTCAATATCCGGCCAAGGCCTCCCCAACGAAACAACAAGACAGCGAAGCGGCCGGAATCAATCCAACTGTCGGAAGCCTCGAATCCGTCTCGAGCGGCAAGTCGCCCGAGGACATCGACGATCTGGAAGAGTTCAAGAAGCTTAAAGCGTGGAGCGTATCAGATGGACGACAAATCTGACCGGGTTAGAGCCGCACAATTGGCCGCTGTCGAGCGGCAGTCAATCCTCAAGAAGCTGATCATCAAACACGACCGCCTCTCAGAGGGGATGGAGGCCCTGTCTCGATTTCATATGCCGGTTAAAGGCGGGGTCCATGACACAGGGTGTGTGTCCGCGATCGTCGGGGATAGCAGGACTGGCAAATCCTTTGCAGCGTCGGCGTATGCGCGGCGATTTCCGTCTTTAGAAGGCGAAAGAGGAATGATTTTCCCAGTGCTTCTTGTCGAAACAGCACCCACGGGAGGCATGAGGCCTGTGCTTGAGAACCTCGCCAACGCCCTCGGCATGCTTCACTCCCAACGCATGAACAATGGCCTTCTTACTCACAATATCCTTGACGGGCTAAAATATCATCAGGTCCAACTTTTGATCTTTGATGAGTTCCAAGACGTTTGTGATAGCCGAAATGTTCGGTTGGCGTCGGACGTGAAGCGCTTGCTTCGTAAGATCCTCAACCTCGACACTCTCAACATCGTCTGCATCGGCCTTCCAGAGACGTATCAGATTCTGGCCAACGACAAGCAGCTCGTCGGGCGCGGCGGCTTGCAACATGCCCATCTTCATCCCTACACATGGGACAGTGATGACGAGCGGAAGTCGTTTCGGCTCCTGTGCGACATGTTCGACGACGGTATGCCGTTTCGCGAGAAGTCGGGCTTGGGATCCGTCGCCCTGGCACAGCGTCTTCATTGGGTATCCGAGGGGATCATCGGCAAGCTAAAGAATTTCCTGTTCCAAGCGGGATGTCTCGCGATCAACGACGGCTGCGAGCACGTGACGTTCGAGCATCTCGCGATGGCTTATAGCGCCATCAAGCCACCAAAGACGGCCTTTAACCCCTTTGTCGATGATTGGAGCTTGAAGCCGGTCGAGCAAACCGAACTGCCCTTGTCATCCGCGCAACGCTCGCTCTCCAAGAGGAGTGTTGCGCATGCTTGATCGAGTCGATTCAGAAAGGCTCGTCCCTGTTATCAGCCGCTGGGGTATTCAGCCTCTTGTCGATGAACCCGCACACGGGTTCTTTCTGAGACTCGCCGCGCTAAACGGCCAAGTATCAATCCGACCCTTTGCTATGGCTCTCGGCATCAACGGGCGAAACATTAAGCCCCAGGAGATGCTGGGCTTCTGTGCGGAACTTCCTATTCCCGGGCTCGATAGTCTACGCGACGCAACGCCGGTGCTGGGTGATCGTGGATCAGTCTACATACGAGGAGAGCGTCTCAGAGTCGGTCGCGACTGGTCGACGCGGCATCGCCGGTACTGTGCCAAATGCCTCGAAGAATCGTCGCATCACCGATTCTGGTTCGACATCGTGGCTATTTCACACTGTCCGTTTCATGGCCAGGAGATGTCGTTCGAGAAAAATGGAATGGTGTGGGCCCGAGGCTCCTCAGCGAAGGCAATGCCGCCGGCTGCAACACCTTCCATAAGCAATCTCGCCAAAGTCGGGCTAGCCCAGTATCTGGCTGGTCGGTTGGGGGTTCTGCCGCGCATGGACGTGGCATTGCTCGACGGCATGGAACTCACCGACGCGATCTTTCTCTGCACCGTAATCGGAGACATGATCCAAGTGGGCTGGCAATCTCGCAAGCCAGACTCCGGCCGCATCCAGTCAACGCAAAAAGCCGCTGCTCAAGGGCTTTGTTTCTTGCTGGAGGGGAGATTGCTGCGCGATTTGTGCAGCAGCTATCTGCGCTCCGGCCGCTTTTTCATCGATGGAAAACTTACCTCGCGGAAGCCAACACACGTGCTCGGTTGGCTTGAGTCGCCAATGAGGAACCCGATACATCACAAAGGCATCGCCCCACTACGGGATTGCATTCAAGACCTTCTCGGCGAGTTAAGGCCGGCGCGACGGAAGTGCGTTCAAATCGATACCGAATTTGATCGCGGCGTAGACGTCATCGCGAAATCCCTCAAGTTAAGATCATCTGCAGTTCGGCAACTTGCAGTCGCGTGTGGTCAGCTAACCTGTCGGGATCTGAACGCCGACGCGATTGCCAAAATGGCGACGAGAGCCTGCGGTCCAGAAACTGCAGCAGAATTGCTCGGCGTCAACAACAAGCGCCTTGCGATCCTTCGGGAGGCTGGCCTGATCCAAACCCTTATTAAGGGCTGTGCCGGCAATCCAGCGAAATATGATGTGGAGGTGATCCGCTCGCTAGTCGATCGATTGAATGCCCAGCGTTCCACTGCTGGCATCCATAAAGAGGGCCTGACGCTGGAGCAATACCAACGGAAGACGCTGTCCGCGTATCCGACCGTCGTGAGGCAAGTACTAGCTGGCGAGTTGCCAATATCAGGGTGGGATGCAACCAAGAAGGGCCTGTCCGCAATTTTCGTGCCTCGGCCGTCGGTTCATCGGGTCAGACGAACAACTATCGAAGATGGATATGTCACCGCCGAGCAGGCGGCTGCGCGCCTTTGTGTGCAGCCGAATGTCATCAAGAATTTGGTTAAGCTGCGCATAATTCACGGCTTGGAGAAAGGCGGCAAGGCCTGGGCCGTCGACGTTCAGTCGCTCAAGAAGTTCGCAAGCGACTTTGTCCCCGCAAAAATCTTGGCTGGGCGCTTGCAATGCCCCGTTTGCAAGCTGCCAGCCAGACTTCAATCTCTGGGGATTTCAATTGCTTTCAGCACCCGTCAAATTGGCGTGACGATCGTCCGCAGATCCGACGTCGCGCGTCTTGTGCCTGTCTCCTCGGGTGGCACGGATCTAGCCGATCAATTCTTCAGAGCTATGAGAGCGCGTTTTTTGACGTCGAGATATGGCCATGGCGTGCGATGGGTAGAGGGTGAGAGATCCGCGATCATTCTCGGGATCGGAGGAAGAGTGCGCCTTACTGTGGAATATCGGGTCGCGCAATTCGCGACCGATGCGACGGTGCTTGTCGCTAGTCCAGTCTCGGAAAGGACGCTGGCTCTTGCTGACGAGAAATTTCGAGCGCTATGGCCGGAATCGTCAATCGGCATTGGCGTGCGAGGACGAGCTACTGTCAGCAAAAGTTTTGCATTGGGCGGTCCAGCCTGCCACCAGCAAACTTTTGATTGGCTCGAAAGTTGCGCGTTGTCACTGCGATCTCTTGTGGGTCATCCCCGGAAAAGGCAGTCAAAGCCCGCATTGTTCGACATCCCTGTATAGGCGATGGGGTGCCGGTGACGCTGGCGAAAGCGGCGCAAGTATCCGCGCATCCATGTGAGCCGCTCGCCGATTTCCTTGACATTTGATGTAAAATATAGGAATAGTTGCCTATCTCAAATTGCAAGGAAGAAGACCAATGAATACCTCTCCCAAGGTAGGCCATCTCGAGCGCTCGCTTGTTTCGTTGAATCCATTGCGACTCGCCGGAATGAGTCGTTTGATGTTGGCGAAGATCGAAAAGGCTCGTATTCGACACGCTGAACTTCTTGAACAGTTGCGCGACCTTGAGAAGCAGCACGCCGAAGCCGAAAATTCACATTTGCAGCATCACTTTTCTCAGCTGATCGAGCATTTGCGTCCTCAGCTTCAGCATGCCTTCGATACGATCGGACCGTACATTAGGTAGGATCGTCTTGGCCCTGTCGCGAGTCCAGACATTCTTGGCGCCATGGCCCCAAAAGTCCAACCTTTTGTGGCTAAATTAGTCCAGCGCATTGACGCGGAAGGGAGCTAACCTGTTGCTTTTTATGGAGCCTTCGTCCAAGCTTCTGTGGCGCCCGACAAGTATATGGCGCAAGGGTTTGCGCCTGATTGGGAGATGGCTGAAAATAAGGGGTTTTACAGGCGGTTTTACAGAATCGCTTCCGGATTGGTTCCAAGGCCGTTCGCTTTCCAGGCGAAGCCGAGCCCATGGTGAGCAGACCGAGCCATGGGAGCGTTTTCGACCTGAGGGGGCGATCAATGTGACGCCATTGGTGGCCGCGTCCTCTAACCAGCAGCGACCCAGTAGGGCGAATTGTGCCGGTTATGCAATGACCGATATGGGGCCGACAGCGGACTGGCGGCTTTTCGGCGAACCGATGCCAAAGCGGACGCCGAGTGTCCGAACAGTGCGCTTTTTGACGCCGAAATCGGCGACGGCAGCCTTTATGCAACTCTATCAAGCGATCCGAGGACCGGTTTGGCGCAATCCTAAGGCTGGGTGGCCGTTGAACATTATGCGATTCCCCTTGCCGCGGGACTAAGCTAAGCTGACCAGCCACAGTCTTAGTCTGGGCGTCGGGGAAAAATGTGACCATCGGTATCTCAGAACTTTCAGCGCTGACGCGCCTCTTTTCTTCGGCCGTATTCCAGGAATTCGCACGGAAGGGCCGCTCTGCGTTGTTTCGGCGTCTGATCGATCAGACCCGCGTCGCTGGACGTTGCGCCGCCGATGCGACGGTCGGGGACGCGTTCGACGCTGCGTTCTCGATTCTCGGAATCGCTGGACTGCGCGATGAATACGTCTACCGGGCGGCGCTGACCCATAAGATACTGATGGGCAAACATTCGTTGCGCACAGCCTCGATGCTCAACGAGTTTCGCGCCGGATCTTGCAAGGCGGATCTTGTCATCCTCAACGGAACGTCGACCGCCTACGAGATCAAATCCGAACGGGATTCCCTCGGGCGCCTGATCAACCAAGTCGAAAATTACAAACGCGTGTTTGCATCGGTGAACGTCGTAGTCGGCGAACGCTATGTCGATGGCGTCCAGTTGGTCCTTCCCGAGGACGTCGGCATACTTTGCTTGTCCCACCGCTACCGCATCGCGACGGTGCGCGACGCAGTAGACTGCCCCGAGCGTATCTGCCCAGTTACGGTGTTCGAATCGCTTCGCTCGGCGGAAGCCGCGGCAGTCCTGAAGGCGCTCGGCATAGCCGTCCCGGTCGTCCCGAATACACAGCGCCACGCCGCGATGCGGGAGCTGTTCTCGCATCTCGACCCTGTGGCACTTCATGGCGAAATGGTGCGGACGTTAAAGCGCACACGTGACCTCGCGCCTTTGGCCAGCCTCGTCGACCAGCTACCGCGCTCGCTCCACGCCGCTGCCCTGTCGATACCGGTCCGCCGCGCAGACCATGGCCGCATCGTGCAAGCGATTGCGACGCCGCTCGACGCGTCCACGGCCTGGGCCTAACGCATGTATCACCCATATTTCCGCGGCAAGCAGTTCGAACTGATCGCCATTCGCGAAACCGCAATGCTGATGGCGGAATCGGGGTTCGTGCCAATCATAGAGCCTGTGCGCGAAGCGCTCAAAGGGTTGGAGCGGACCCTTACGGCGATCTGCGACGCCGGCGGCGAGGCGATCGTGATCATCAATCCGGCGCATGGCGATCATGCCGAGGACGGCGTGAGCATCTCGACGCTGCTCGGGAATGGATTTCTCAAAAAGGACGGCATCAGCTCAGGCATCCTGCTCACCAACGACATGGATGTCGATGACGCGGTCGCCTGTCACCTCAAGCACCAAGCGCATCAGCCAGTATTCATCCATGCCGGTTTCACCGAAGCCAAGGCACTGGCCGACGCGCTCGGCGACGACCTCGCGGAGACGCGGCACGTCTTCTTCGAAAAACACTGCCACAAGCTGTACCGCAAGCACCTGAAGGGCAGCAAAACCCGCATCCTCCTGCGTGACGGGTTCGAACGCCGGCGCAACGCCGATCATCCGCCAGTCGAATTGTTCTCTGATCTCCACCTCACGTTCGAGGAGGAAGACATGGACGGTTTTGGCGATTTCCTGATCGTAGGCGATGACTATATCGAAGGCGGCGGCCCCGCTTATGCCGTCGCGATCCACCTCACCTTTCTCGACCCGACAAGGACGAGGTGATGTATGTCTATCATTTCGTGTCGACGACAAGGGACACGCCGAGCGATCCGGGCGGCAAGTTTGCACAGGCGCTGGCAAAGCTGATCGCGAAGCTCGATTAGCGAATTAGACGGCAATTCCCGGTGCGAAGTCACGCTACGCCTTAAATCCCGCGGTTCGACGATTATGTTGATGCCAAGCGGAAGCGCACTTGGCATCGAAGCGTCGGCGACGCCTGCTTAGAGGAACCCGCATAGCAGTCCGCAATGACCGACATTAGGCGCCTACCAGACATTCACCAGCCGACCGTCTGCGCCCCACTCGCTATTCTTTCCACATAGTGGATCGTAGTTCAGCCTGCATATGTTCTGCCAAGTCGAGTTCGCCTCTCGCTTCTGGCCGATGGGGTTTAGCGCACGAGCTCCGACGGGCGCTTCGCAGGCATGTCCATCCTTCGATGGCACGCTGAAGTAGGCCTGCTCAAGGGCCTGCCGTTCAAACCGAGCGGCCTTCCGCTGCCGATATCTTTTGCTATCCTTTGCGTTGGCTGCTTTGCCAGCTACGCAGCCGCGCCACCTAAGTAGGCGCTGATGACCGCTTCATTGCTCGCCAGATCGCTCCCAGGGCCATCAAGAACGATGCGCCCGGCTTTGAGCACATAGCCGTAGTCCGCGAACTTCAAGGCGACTTTGCTGTTCTGCTCGACGAGCAGAATGGTCACCCCTTCGCGATTGAGGCGCTGCACGATTTTCATGACTTCCTTGATCAGTTGCGGCGCCAGACCCATGGATGGTTCGTCGAGCAGGAGCACCTTGGGCGCGGCCATGAGGGCTCTGCCGATTGCGAGCATCTGCTGCTCTCCTCCAGAGAGGTTCCTTGCATCGCCATTCTTTCTGCGCGCCAGGATGGGAAAGAGTTCAAAAACGTGATCCAGCCGCCGCTTTCGCTCAGCGTCGTCGGCAAGCGTAAACGAGCCGAGGTCAAGATTCTCTTTGATCGTCATGTCGCCGAAAATGCGCCTTCCCTCCGGGACGTGGACGAGCCCGCGATGCGGCAGGCGATGGGCCGGGACCTTGGTTATGTCCTCGCCCAGGAAGCGGACATTTCCAGAGGACGCCGCAATCAGGCCGGACAGCGTGCGCAGCACCGTGCTTTTGCCGGCGCCGTTCGCGCCAAGCAGGGCGACGATCTGGCCGCGTTTGACCGAAAGGCTGACGCCATGAAGCGCTTCGATGGCGCCATAGCGGGCAACGATACGGTCCGCGCTAAGAACGATCTCGGGGTCCATTAATCCTCCGTGCCGAGATAGGCTTCGATGACCCTGGGGTCCGCGCGGACGGCCTCCGGCGCACCATCGGCGATCTTCTGACCGTAGTCGAACACGACGATCTTTTCCGACACTTGCATAACCAGCCCCATATCGTGTTCGATCAGCAGGACGGTGACGCCGGTTTCATCGCGAATGCGGCGGATCAGATGTACGAGGTCCAGCTTCTCGCGCTCGTTCAGGCCGGCAGCGGGCTCGTCCAGCAGGATAAGCTCAGGTGTCGACGCCAACGCCCTTGCGAGTTCGAGCCGCCGTTGATCGCCGTAGGAAAGGCCGCCGGCATATCGATGCGCATGCTCAGCAATGCCGACGAAATCGAGCCAGCGCATGCCAACCGCGCGGATCACCTCTTCCTCGCGCCGCTGCGACGGCAAGTGCAGGATGGCCGACACGATGCCATGAC